>NZ_KE148663.1:24140-52985 GCF_000410635.1 Comamonas sp. B-9 | reverse complement strand
CCACACCGCCGGCTTGGGCTGGTGCGAATCGATGCGCGCAAACCGCGCGGGCTGCGCCAGCGCGCGCTCGGCATAACCGGCGGCCACGCGGGCAAAAAACTGCTGGGGTTCGGCCTCAAAACGGTCGGGGGCGCGTGCACCGGCCAGGCGCTCGGCGGCCACCTCGGTGGGCAGGTCAAACCAGATGGTCAGGTCGGGCTGGCGCAACGCGCCCTCGCCCAGTTCGGGCCGGGCCTGCACCATGCGCTCGAGCACCTGCAGCACCTGCAGGTCAAAGCCGCGCCCGGCGCCCTGGTAGGCAAAAGTGGCATCGGTAAAGCGGTCGCAGAGCACCACATCGCCGCGCGCCAGCGCCGGCTCGATCACCTGCTGCAGGTGGTCACGCCGGCCGGCAAAGACCAGCAAGGCCTCGGTCAACGCATCCATGGGCTCCTGCAGGAACAGCGCGCGCAGCTTCTCGGCCAGCGGCGTGCCACCGGGCTCGCGCGTGCTCACCACCTGGCGGCCTGCGGCCAAAAAGGCATCGTGCAGGCCCTGGATATGCGAGGATTTGCCAGCGCCGTCAATGCCTTCAAAGCTGATGAACAGGCCGCGTGAAGCAGCTGGGGAAGATGCGGGAGAAGATGGAGTCATGCTGCGCCAGATTGTACGTGCCCGCCCGCACCCCTGATGGGTTCAGGCGGCTGGGTCAAAGTCCGCATCACCGGCCAGGCCGCGCTTGCGGGCCACGGCGTAAGCAGTCAGCACCTGGTGGGCGACCATATCGACACTGGGGCGGGTCACGCCATCGCGGTCGACCCAGACCTTGGGGGTCAGGCTGCCCGACAGGCAGATGCTGTCGCCATCGCCCAGGCCCAAAAGCGCCGCCACCGGGGCATCGTCAAAAGCGATGACATTGACAATCAGCATCTCGCCGTCGCCCGCGCCCGCATTGGCGCGCACCTTGGCCAGCGCATAGGGCTTGCCGGTTTTACTGCTGCGCTCGACCGGCTGGCCCAGTATGCGCCCGGATACCAATCCATCCATCATGTTTTGATCCCCCAATAAGCCCTGCAGTTTAGCCGCTTGGCCGGCCGCCACCGGCGAGGCGGGGCACCAAGCTCAGCGCTTGTGGTCAGCGCTTATCGGGCGGCTGGGCCTGTTTCTCGCCCAGCGCATGGCCCGCCGGTTCCGCGCCATGGCTGCTGTCCAGCACCCGAAAGTTGGGCAGCGGCGTTTTGCCCAGCACCCAGGCCATGCGCGAGCCCGCGCCCACCAAGGCGCCCATCACCCAGAAGACGCCGCCCACCCCTATGGCCGCGCCAGCGGCACCAAACATCAGCGGCATGCAGACGCTCGAGCCATTGATCAGCATCAGCCGCAGGCCCACGGCCTCGCCATGGCGTTCCTCGGGAGTGATCTGGTGGAGCATGCTCATGGCCATGGGCTGCACACTGCCCAGGCCGATGCCCAGCAAGGCCGAACAAAAGGCCATTGCCCAGGCATTGGGCATCAGCGGGTAGATGGCAAAAATCGCAGCCGTGAGCACCATCGCGGCCATCACCACGGTCATCTCGCGCATATGGCGCGAGATGGCGGGCAGCAGCACCCGGATCACAAAGGCCGCCAGCGCAAACACGCCCAGCACGGCACCGATCTCGGAGGCCGACAGCCCCCGGTCATGGCCCAGCAAGGGCACAACAAAGGTGTGCACATCCCAGCAAGAGGCGACCAGCCAGTTGACGATCAGCAAGCGCCGGAAGGACTGCTCGCGCAGCAGATCCCAGGCATGGTGGGGCTGGCCATCGCTCTTGGGCGGCTCGGCCTCCATCTCCTGCGCGCTGCGCACGCACCACCAGGCGACGACCGAGAACAGTGCCAGCACCGCAAAAGCGATGCGGTAGGACAGGTTGTTGCCGGCCTGGCCGGTCGAGTGGTCGATGATCAGGCCGGTGACCATGGGGCCCAGAAAATTGGCAATCGCCGGGCCCAGCGACAGCCAGCTGAAGATCTGGCGCAGCTCGCTGGCCTCATGGGCGACGCGGCCGGCATGGCGCTGCAGCGCGATGATCGAGATGCCGCAGCCCGCCCCCGTGAGCAGCGCCGCGACGCAGAGCACTTCAAACCGGGGAAAGGCCACGCCAATGGCAGTGCCGGCAAAGGCCAGCGCAATGGCGGCCAGCATCGGCTTCATGAAGCCGTGCTTGTCGGCGTAGCGGCCCGCCGGCAGCGCCAGGAACACCTGGGTCAGCGCAAACAGACTGAGCAAGAACCCCACCGCGCCGGGGGTGTGGCCATCGCGCAGGGCCAGCAGCGGGGCTGCCAAGCGCGTGCCTGTCATACAGGTATGGACAAAAAACTGGCCGATGATCAGCCGTATCAACTCGCGATTCACGCGTTCCCTTCAGCACCGTGGGCAACAGGCACTTGCTTGGCCTGCATTGTCGGCTAAGTCAGGGCCGCTGCGCTGTCGCCTTCGTCCGGATCGGTGGTCAAAGGCCCCAGCTCGCCAGCGGCCGGCGTCTCATGCACATGCGAGAGCCGCTTTTGGATGGCCCGCGTGCGCACATCGACCTGCTCGAATTTCTTGGCCGCCTGGTCCAGCGACCTGCGCGTGGCCTCCACCACATCGCCAAACTTGTTGAACTCGGTCTTGACCTGGCCGAGCACGGCCCAGACCTCGGAGCTGCGCTTTTCGATGGCCAGGGTCTTGAAGCCCATCTGCAGACTGCTGAGCATCGCTGCCAGGTTGGCCGGCCCCGAGACCATGACCCGGCAGTCGTTCTGCAAGGCTTCGACCAGACCCGGCCGGCGCATCACCTCGGCAAACAGGCCCTCGGTGGGCAGGTAGAGCACCGCAAAATCGGTGGTGTTGGGCGGCGAGACATACTTGCTGTAGATCTTCTTGGCCTCTAAACGGATCGAGTTCTCAAAGCCGATGCTGGCCGACTGGATCGCCGCCTTGTCCAGGCTTTCCTGCGCATCCATCAGGCGCTGGTAATGCTCGACCGGGTACTTGGAGTCGATCGGCAACCACACCGGCTTGTCATCGCTGTGGCCCGGCAGGCGGATGGCGAACTCCACCATCTCGTCGCTGCCCGGCACGGTCTTGACGTTCCTGGCGTACTGCTGGGCCGTCAGCACGTTGTCGATGATCATGCCCAGCTGCAGCTCGCCCCAGGTGCCGCGCGATTTCACATTCGTCATCACGCGCTTCAAGTCGCCCACGCTGCCCGCCAGCGTCTGCATCTCGCCCAGGCCCTTGTGCACCTGCTCGAGCCGGTCGCTGACCAGCTTGAAGGATTCACCCAGGCGCTGCTCCAAGGTGGCATGCAGCTTTTCATCGACCGTTTTGCGCATCTCTTCGAGCTTGCTGGCGTTGTCGCTCTGGATGCTGGCCAGGCGCTCGTTGAGCGTGCCGCGCAGCTGCTCGGACTGCTGCTGGTTGGCCTGCAGCAGCTGGGCCAGCTGGCGCCCCACCCCGTCCTGCATGCCCGCCAGGTGCGACTGCACATCGGTCTTGAGCGTGGCCAGGCTCTGGTGGTTGGCGCGGGTGAGCGCATCGACGCGCTGGGTGAGCGAGGTATCGAGCACCGACAGGCGCTGGTTGACGGCCGCATCGAGGTGGGCCAGGCGCTGGGCGAGCTGGGTCTCGAACCCGGCCAGCGCCTGGGCCAGCTCCTGGCGCCCCAGGCGCGACTCGGCCAGGCTTTGCGCCATGCGCGCTTCCAGCGATTCGCGGAACTCGCCCATCACATCCTGGCTGCCCTGGTTCAACTCGCGCAGCTGCAAGGTCATGTGCTGCGACAGGTGGCTGAGCGCGCCTTCGCTGCGCGCCAGTGCCTGCACGGTTTGCTGCTGGTCACGGGCCTGGCGCTCCTGCTGCTGCAGCCAGGCCTCCCCCAGATCGACCTTGGGCCGGCGCAGCAGCAGCACCAGCAGGTTGGCCAGCACCGCCAGCAGTACCAAGGCCAGCAGCACCAGGCTGAGCAGCGACCGATCCAGATCCAGATTCACAACCGTTCCCCGTGTTTGAGAAGACTGCAAAAATAATAGCTGCTTGCACCCGTCTGGTGGGCACAAGCAGCCATCTTTATTGAAATATTTTGCGTTCAGGCAGCGCTGCGGCGGCTGTGCTCCAGGCGGTTGACGGGCGTGACCGGCGCCTTCCCGCCCAGGTAGGCGATCAGGTTGTCGGCGGCCAGCTGGGCCATGGCCCGGCGCGTGCCCATGGTAGAGCTGGCGATGTGCGGCGTCAGCACCACGTTGGACAGCGCCAGCAGATCGGGATGCACCGCAGGCTCGCCTTCAAACACATCCAGGCCGGCCGCGGCAATGCGCTTGCTCGCCAGCGCCTTGGCCAGCGCCACATCGTCCACGATGCCGCCGCGTGCGATATTGATCAGCGTGGCGCTGGGCTTCATGCTGGCGATCTCGGCCGCGCCAACCGTGTGGTGGGCCTCAGGGGTGTAGGGCACAACCAGCACCAGGTGGTCGGCCGTGCTCAGCAGCTCTTGCTTGCTCACATAGCGGGCCTTGCAATCGGCCTCCAGCTCGGCAGACAGGCGCGAGCGGTTGTGGTAGACCACCTGCATGCCAAAGCCATGCGCGCCGCGCCGGGCAATGGCCTGGCCGATGCGGCCCATGCCCAGAATGCCCAGGGTGCTGCCATGCACCTCGGCGCCGGCAAACAGGTCATAGCGCCAGTCCTTCCACTGGCCGGCGCGCAGAAAATGCTCGCTCTCGGTGATGCGGCGGGCGGTGGCCATCAGCAACGCAAAGCCGAAATCGGCCGTGGTCTCGGTCAGCACATCGGGCGCATTGGTGCCCTGCACGCCGGCCGCCGTCATCGCGGCCACATCAAAGTTGTTGTAGCCCACGGCCATGTTGGCGCAGATCTGCAGCTGCGGGCAGGCGGCCAGCAAGGCCGCATCGATGCGCTGCGAGCCGGTGGTCAGCACGCCATCCATGCCCTGCAGGCGCTCGGCCAGCTCGGCGGGCGACCAGGCGATATCGTCCTGGTTGGAGCGGACATCGAAGTGCTGTTCGAGCACGGTGACCACTTCGGGCGAAATGGCGCGGGCAATCAGAATTTTCGGGCGGGACATCGGCAGTTTCCTCGGGGGTTCAGCGGAACCAGATAAAAGTCATCACGATAAACAGCGGCACCAGGACGGAGCACGACCAGGCCATGTAGCCAAAAAAGCTGGGCATGCGCACCCCACGGCTTTCGGCAATGGCCTTGACCATCATATTGGGTGCGTTGCCGATATAGGTGTTCGCGCCCATGAAAACGGCGCCGGCCGAAATCGCGGCCAGGGTGGTCGCCATCGAGGTCATCAGCACCTGGGGGTCGCCCCCGGCGGTGTTGAAAAACACCAGGTAGGTGGGCGCATTGTCCAAAAAGCTGCTGAGCAGGCCTGCGGCCCAGAAGTACATCGCCGGGTCGGGCGAGCCATCGGGCCGGGTCACCGCGCGCACCACGGCGCCAAAGGGGCCATTGGCGCCCGCCTGCAGCATCGCGATGACGGGGATGATGGTGAGAAAAATGCCGGCGAACAGCTTGGCCACCTCCTGCATCGGGCCCCAGTCAAACTGGTTGGCCGCATGGGCCGATGCGGGCGTGAGCTTGAAGGACAGCACGGCCACCGCAATCAGGCCCAGATCACGCACGATGGACGGCAGGCCCACAGCCACACCGGCAATGTCCCACTGCAGATCGGACTTCCAAAAGCCGCTCAGCAGCACCAGGGCCACAACGGCGCCCAGCAGCACAAAATTGATCTTGCCTTCAAAGCCCAGGCTGTGGGTGTCGGGCGTGGGGTCGCTGCGGGGTTTTTGCGCATCAAAGCGCAGCATATAGCGGTCGAGCAGGTAGAAGATCACCAACAGCGCACCGACCAGGAACAGGGTCTCGGCAAAGATATGGCGCACGGTCCAGAAAAAATCCACGCCCTTCAAAAAGCCCAGGAACAGCGGCGGATCACCCAGCGGCGTGAGCGAGCCACCGGCATTGGAGACGATGAAGATAAAGAACACCACCACATGCGCGCAACTGCGGCGCGCATCGTTGGCACGGATCAGCGGGCGGATCAGCAGCATGGACGCGCCGGTCGTGCCCATGAAGCTGGCCAGCACCGCACCAATGGCCAGGATCGCCGTGTTCAAACCCGGTGAGCCATGCAGATTGCCGCGAATATAGATGCCGCCCGAGACCGTGAACAAGGCCGTGAGCAGGATCACAAAAGGAATGTATTCAGCCACCAGCGCATGGGCCAGGCTGCCAGCGGCCAGCCCCGGGCCAAAGACCGCTGCGAAGGGCAGCAAAAAGGCCAGCGCCCAAAACGCGGCCACCTTGCCAAAATGGTGGTGCCAGAAGCTGGGCAGAAACAGCGGCATCAGCGCTATCGACAGCAGAATGCCGGCAAAGGGGATGCCCCAGAAAACGGAGAGCTCGGCCCCATTGATCGTGGCCGCGCCAGCCCACCCGGGCGCCAGCACCGCAGCGCCCACCGCCACCCTGCCCCAGACCCCATACTGCTGCCCCATAAACTGCTCCTTGTGTTTGTGCTTATTCATGCATGGCAGCCCAACACCGTCCGGCAGACGCACGCAGCCCGGTGATTTTAGTCAGCGGTCCTGTCCCAAGACGGGCCGCTGGCGACAGCAGCCATCCCGATTAACCCGCACGTGCGGGGGCGGGGGCCACGCCTTGGGGGGGAATGTGCTGGCTGGGGGGCAGGTTGAACACCTGGCGCAGGTAGGCCAGGTATTTTTCGTCGTCGCACATGCTCTTGCCGGGCGTGTCCGAGATCTTGGCGACGGGCTGGCCATTGCAGCGCGTCATCTTGATGACGATCTGCAGCGGCTCGTAGCCCAGGTCATTGGTCAGGTTGGTGCCGACGCCAAAGGCCAGCTGGCAGCGGCCCTGGAAGCGCTCGAACAGCGCAATCGTGCGCGGTATCGTCAACGCATCGCTGAAGATCAGGATCTTGGTCAGCGGATCGACCTTGTGCAGCTTGTAGTGCGCGATCAGGCGTTCGCCCCAGCTGAAAGGATCGCCACTGTCATGGCGCGCGCCATCAAAGAGCTTGCAGAAGTACAGGTCGAAGTCGCGCAAAAACGCATCCATGCCATAGACATCGGACAGCGCAATGCCCAGGTCGCCCCGGTATTCCTTGGCCCACATGTCAAAGCCGTAGATCTGGCTCTCGCGCAGGCGCGGGCCCAGCGCCTGGCAGGCCTGCAGGTATTCATGGGCCATGGTGCCCAGCGGGGTCAGGCCCAGCTGCTTGGCAAACAAGGTATTGCTGGTGCCGGCCAATTGGCCTCGGCGCTCGCCCGGCATCGCAGGATGGGTGGCCACGCCCAGCCCGCCTACCAGGCTGCCCAGCACCTCGCGCTGCCAGCGGTGGCTGAAGCGACGGCGCGTGCCGTAGTCGGCAATCTTGAGCGCCTCCAGCCCCGGCCCGCGCATGGCCTCGATCTTGCCTGCCAGGCGCCGGCGCCCTTCGGCCCAGTCGGGCTCGGGCTGGGTATTGCGGAAGTAGACCTCGTTGACGATGGCCAGCACCGGGATCTCGAACAGCACGGTATGCAGCCAGGGGCCGGTGATGGTGATGTCGATCTCGCCGCTGGGCAGCGGCAGCACGCTGATGTATTTTTCCTTGAGCTGGTAGAGCCGCAGAAAATCGATGAAGTCGCTTTTGATAAAGCGCAGCGATTGCAGATAGGCCAATTCGTCATCGGCAAAACGCAGGCTGCACAGGTGCTGGATTTCGGCGCGAATCTCGTCCACATACGGCGCCAATTGCACGCCGGGGTTGCGGCAGCGGAACTTGTATTCCACCTGGGCCCCCGGGAACTGGTGCAGCACCACCTGCATCATGGTGAACTTGTACAGGTCGGTGTCCAGCAGACTTTGGATAATCATGGTTGGCAGCACAGGGTTGCGCGCCAACACGTGCAGCAGCCCCTTCGGCTGCTACAGGCAGACGCCATGTCTCATATTCACAACCCAGCGCCTATTTCATAAGGTCGCAACAGCGGCAAGTGTAGGCGATTGCCCGCTGCCCTGCTGCGAGGCAGGGCAAGCCTCTGGTTCAGGTCAAACGCAAGCTGTCCAGCGCCACGCGCGTGGCATCGGGCAAGGCTACCGGGCGGCGGCTGCTGCGGTCCACATAGACATGGGCAAAATGCCCGCAAGCGGCGCTTTGCGATTCACCGGCGACAAAAATCGCCAGTTCATAACGCACGCTGCTTTTACCCAGGTGCGCCACCCGCACGCCCACATCCACATCCTGCGGATAGGACACCGGCGCAAAATAATGGCATTGGGTCTCCACCACCAGGCCAATGCTGCTGCTCGCTTCAATGTCGAGCACGCCCTTTTCGATCAGCAAGCGGTTCACAGCGGTATCGAACCAGCTGTAATACACCACATTGTTGACGTGCCCATAGGCATCGTTGTCGGCCCAGCGCGTGGTCACGCGCACAAACTGCGCATAGGCAGATCGGGGCTGGGGCTGGGGGCGCTCGGCATGCTGCTGCGAAGAAGACATCTTGGCCATCCTGGTCACATCGTTCGCAGGCATTGTAGAAGTGCGGGCCCCAGGCGCCAGCGCCACACTGCACGTCGGGGACAGGCGATGGCAGGCAATCACAGGCGCTGCCATCGTGCTGACACATGGCGCAACTACAACGTCAGAGCAAGCTGATTTCAGTCGGTTGCCAGGCGGCTAATTCGTTACCCGATCAACCAATTAAACAAATGGTAAATGATTGAAATCAAAACAAAAGACTTTTTTGCTGCACTGCACAAAAAAGGCTTGCAAAAGGCGCGCAGATGCCTAACAATAGAGTCATTGTGCAGTGCAGCAAATTCAACGCAATGCACAAACCTCCGGCGCACAGGACGTGCCCGGATTTGTACCTTCAACACTTCTAACGAGACGGAGTATGAACATGGCATTGACCCCTGACCAAATCCTGGCTGCACACAAAGCTAATCTGGAAACCCTGCTGGGCCTGACCAACAAGGCCTTCGAAGGCGTGGAAAAGCTGGTGGAACTGAACGTGGCTGCAACCCGCGCTGCGCTGTCCGATGTCTCGGCCAACACCTCGGCCGTGCTCGATGCCAAGAACGCCCAAGACCTGCTGAGCGTGCAAAGCGGCCTGCTGCAACCCATGGCCGAAAAGACCGCTGCCTACAGCCGTCATCTGTACGAAATCGCCGCTGCTACCAGCCTGGAATTCAGCAAGGCTTTCGAGAACAAGGCCGTTGAAGCCCAGTCCAAGTTCAACGAATTTGTGGACACCGCTGCCAAGAACGCACCAGCTGGCTCCGAAAGCGCTGTGGCCGTGATGAAGACTGCGGTTGCTGCTGCCAACAATGCCTACGACTCCGTGCAAAAGGCGGTCAAGCAAGCCGGTGAAGTGGCTGAAACCAACTTCAACACCATCACCAACAACGCCGTCAAGGCTGCTGGCACCGTCAGCGCCGCGACCGCTCGCAAGCGCTAATTAGCGAGCCTCTTGAGCGCGCTGCCGTTGCCCAAGACCTACAGTTTGGTCAAATTTTCGCCAGCGCGCTGGACAGACTCAAGGGTAAACCCTATAATTTACCCATGGTGTTGAAAATTTCAACGCACCCAGTTGTCTCCTTGGATCTTTTCGAAACCTGGTTTCTTGGATCCTTTTAAAGCCCGGCCTTGCCGGGCTTTTTTTTGCGCTGCATTTGGCAATAGCGCTGCATGCGCTTCTTATCACCAGAGCCACACTTAACGCGACCTGAATAAGCTCAGAGCCTGCAATGGTTTAAATAGAAACAATTCTTGTTTCAATTAAGATCGCGTCTCCAACTTTACAGAGACGTTTTGCCCTATGCATTCTTTCAAAATCCTTGCACTGGCTTGCGCCATCACGGCAGGTGCCGCCGCACAAGCCCAAGAAGTGGTCAACCTGTACTCTGCCCGCCACTATGCGACGGATGAGGCGCTCTATAACAACTTCACAAAAGCGACCGGCATCAAGATCAACCGTGTGGACTCGGACGACGCAGGCATTGTGGCCCGCCTCAAGGCAGAAGGCGCCGCCTCCCCTGCCGATGTGGTGCTGATGGTGGATGCCGCACGCCTGTACCGCGGCGAGAAGGACAACCTGTTCCTGCCGATCCGCTCGGCCAAACTGGAGGAAGTGATTCCCGCCAACCTGCGCGCCCAACCCGAAGCCGATGGCGGCATCACCTGGTTCGGTCTCTCGACCCGCGCCCGCGTGATCGCCTACAACAAGGACAAGGTCAAGCTGGAAGATGTCGACAGCTACGAGAAGCTGGCCGATCCCAAGAACAAGGGCAAGATCTGCATCCGCTCGGGCTCGCACCCCTACAATCTGAGCCTGTTTGGCGCCGTGACCGAGCACATCGGCGAGGCCAAGGCCCAGCAATGGCTGCAAGGCGTCAAGGACAATCTGGCCCGCCCACCCAAGGGTGGCGACACCGACCAGATCAAGGCCGTGGCCGCTGGTGAATGCGATATCGCCATCACCAACAGCTACTACTTTGCCCGCCTGATGCGCTCGAGCAACCCCGACGATGTCGCAATCACCAACAAGGTCAGCGTGGTGTTCCCCAACCAAAGCAGCTGGGGCACGCACCTGAACATCGCTGGTGGCGCCGTAGCCAAGTACAGCAAGAACAAGGACAATGCCGTCAAGTTCCTGGAGTACCTGGCCAGCCCCGAGGCCCAGACCTACTTTGCCAACGGCAACAACGAGTGGCCTGCGGCCAAGAACGTCGAGACCGACAACCCAGCTTTGAAGACGATGACGCAGAACAAGCCGTTCAAGAGCGAGACCATCCCGATCAGTGCCGTGGGCAGCAATATGCCCAAGGTGCAGCAGATGCTGGACCGCGCCGGCTTCCAATAAGCGCTGCGCCCTGTCACGAAAAGCCCGTTCGCGGGCTTTTTTTGTGACTGCTCGCTGCCCGGCTCTGGGCTAAGATGCTTTGGATCCAACAACCAGGAGACATAGCGATGCAAATCGCCAACAAGGTATTTATCGTCACAGGCGGCGCTTCGGGCCTGGGAGAAGGCACGGCACGCATGCTGACCCGCGAGGGCGCGACCGTCGTCGTCGCCGATATGCAGGCAGAAAAAGGCCAGGCCCTGGCCCAGGAGCTGGGCGGCGCCTTTGTGCAATGCGATGTGTCCAATGCAGAGCAAGCCCAGACCGTGGTTGCCAAGGCGGTCTCGCTGGGCAAGCTGTTTGGCCTGGTCAACTGCGCCGGCATCGCACCGGCTGAAAAGACCGTGGGCAAAAAAGGCGCCCACTCGCTCGAGCTGTTCAGCAAGACCATCACGGTCAACCTGATCGGCAGCTTCAACATGATCCGCCTCTGCGCCGAAGCGATGGGCCAGAACGAGCCCGAAGCCACCGGCGAGCGCGGCGTGCTGATCTCGACGGCCAGCGTGGCTGCGTATGACGGCCAGATTGGCCAGGCGGCCTATGCGGCCTCCAAAGGCGGTGTGGTCGGCATGACCTTGCCCATCGCCCGCGATCTGGCGCGCAGCGGCATCCGCAACATGACGATTGCGCCCGGCATTTTTGGCACCCCCATGCTGTTTGGCATGCCCCAGGAGGTGCAGGATGCCTTGGCCGCCGGCGTGCCCTTCCCCAGCCGCCTGGGCACCCCTGAGGACTACGCCAAGCTGGTCAAGCACATTGTCGAGAACGACATGCTCAACGGCGAAGTGATTCGCCTCGATGGCGCCATCCGACTGGCACCGAAGTAAAACCAGAGGCCTGCGGGCCTTGGCCAGCAAAAAGCCGATCTGCGGGGACCACCCGGCGATCGGCTTTTTCTTGGGCGCTGCACACCGGGCAGCCGCCATGAAAAAAGCCTTCTTGCCGCATGACAAGAAGGCTTTTGGAATCTGGCGGAGTGGACGGGACTCGAACCCGCGACCCCCGGCGTGACAGGCCGGTATTCTAACCAACTGAACTACCACTCCTGGCAGAAAGCGTTGCTAGCCGTGATGGCTACAAGTGCTTCGAACTTGGCGACCCTACGGGGATTCGAACCCCGGTACTCACCGTGAAAGGGTGATGTCCTAGGCCTCTAGACGATAGGGTCAATCCTAGAACTTTGCCTGCGCTGCATTGCTGGTGCAATGCCTCAGACAAGTTTAATTGGTGGAGGTAAACGGGATCGAACCGATGACCTCTTGCATGCCATGCAAGCGCTCTCCCAGCTGAGCTATACCCCCCAATTTGCTGATATCAAGCCATGACTTTGTCGGTCTCACTCGCTGCACCTGAGTACAGCTTCGCGCGCCCTTCGCGTCCTGACATGATCTCAACAAATTTTAAAACTGTGGCGGAGTGGACGGGACTCGAACCCGCGACCCCCGGCGTGACAGGCCGGTATTCTAACCAACTGAACTACCACTCCTGGCAGGAAGCTTTGCTAGCTATTATATAGCATCAAGCGCTTCAAACTTGGCGACCCTACGGGGATTCGAACCCCGGTACTCACCGTGAAAGGGTGATGTCCTAGGCCTCTAGACGATAGGGTCAAAACCTGGACTTGCCTTGCGGCTGTCGATTAAAAAAGCGCCCTCTCAATCAAAGGCGCTTCTCATCGAGCGACTGACCAAACTGGCGGAGTGGACGGGACTCGAACCCGCGACCCCCGGCGTGACAGGCCGGTATTCTAACCAACTGAACTACCACTCCTGGCAGGAAGCTTTGCTAGCTATTATATAGCATCAAGCGCTTCAAACTTGGCGACCCTACGGGGATTCGAACCCCGGTACTCACCGTGAAAGGGTGATGTCCTAGGCCTCTAGACGATAGGGTCAAAACCTGGACTTGCCTTGCGGCTGTCGATTAAAAAAGCGCCCTCTCAATCAAAGGCGCTTCTCATCGAGCGACTGACCAAACTGGCGGAGTGGACGGGACTCGAACCCGCGACCCCCGGCGTGACAGGCCGGTATTCTAACCAACTGAACTACCACTCCTGGCAGGAAGCTTTGCTAGCTATTATATAGCATCAAGCGCTTCAAACTTGGCGACCCTACGGGGATTCGAACCCCGGTACTCACCGTGAAAGGGTGATGTCCTAGGCCTCTAGACGATAGGGTCAAAACCTAAGAACCGATTTCTCGTTTCCGATAATCTTTGGTGGAGGTAAACGGGATCGAACGGATGACCTCTTGCATGCCATGCAAGCGCTCTCCCAGCTGAGCTATACCCCCGTATCGGCAAGTTTTACAATTTACTTGTTGCTGCTCACCGAAGACTCGAATTATAGGGCGTATTTCAGCGCTTTTGCAGTCTTTCGATAATTTTTTCACGACCGAGTAATGCAAGCACCGCGTCCACCGAGGGCGTATGGGCTGTGCCGACGGCCAAAACACGCACCGGCATCGCCAGCTGCGGCATCTTGATACCGTGCGCCTTGAGCACCTGCTTGAAGCCGGCGCTGATCGCCTCCTTGCTCCAATCGCCCTCTTGCAGCACCTGCAGCAACTCGTCGATCACCGGAATGATCTCGGGCGTCACATGGGCGCGGAGGTCTTCCGCGCTGGGCTGCACATTCTGGTAGAAGACGCTGGCCCATTGCGCCAAGTCCGCCAAGGTGTCGCAGCGGTCCTTGAACAGTGCGCAGATGCGCGGCAGGCGGCCGTCGCCCACAGTGATGCTGTCCAGACCCAGGTTCTTCATGAACGGGGTCAGCATGGCAGCCAGCTCATCATCGGGCGTCAGCTTCATGTGCTGGGCATTGACCCAGCGCAGCTTGGCCTCGTCAAACTGGCCCGCGCTGCGGCCCAGGTGGTCCAGGTTGAACCACTCCAGAAACTGCTGGCGCGAGAAAATCTCGTCATCGCCGTGGCTCCAGCCCAGGCGTGCCAGGTAGTTCACCATCGCATCGGCCAGGTAGCCTTCGTCGCGGTACTGGGTGACGGCCTTGGCGCCATTGCGCTTGCTCATCTTCTCGCCCTGCTCATTGAGCACGGTGGGCAGGTGGGCAAACACGGGCACATCGGCGCCCAGCGCTTCAAAGATGTGGATCTGGCGCGGCGTGTTGTTGACATGGTCGTCACCACGGATCACATGGGTAATCGCCATGTCCATGTCATCGACGCAGACGCAGAAGTTGTAGGTCGGCGTGCCATCAGGACGGGCAATGACCAGGTCATCGAGCTCGGAGTTCTGGAACTCGATGCGGCCCTTGCACTTGTCTTCCCAGGCCACAACACCGGTCAACGGCGTCTTGAAACGCAGCACGGGCTTGACGCCTTCGGGCACCGGCGGCAGCACCTTGCCCTCTTCGGGGCGCCAGGTGCCGTCGTAACGTGGCTTTTCCTTGTTGGCCATCTGCTTTTCACGCAGCGCGTCCAGCTCTTCCATGCTCATGTAGCAGGGGTAGACGGCGCCCTTTTCCTGCAGGGTGGCCAGCACTTCCTTGTAGCGGTCCATGCGCTGCATCTGGTAGAACGGGCCTTCGTTGGGGTCCAGCTGCAGCCAGGCCATCCCTTCCAGAATCACATCGACGGAGGCCTGGTTGGAGCGCTCCAGATCGGTGTCTTCGATGCGCAGGATGAAATCGCCCTGGTTGGCGCGTGCAAAGGCCCAGGGGTAGAGGGCCGAGCGGATATTGCCCAGATGGATAAAGCCGGTAGGCGACGGGGCAAAACGGGTACGTACTTTGGTGCTCATGTCAGGGTATCCAGGCCGCGCAACAGGTCGGCTTTCAAATCATCCAGGTGTTCCAGGCCGACGGAGATGCGGATCAGGCCCTGGCCCACGCCAGCGGACTGGCGCTGCTCTTCAGTCAGGCGGCCGTGCGAAGTGCTGGCCGGGTGGGTGATCGTGGTCTTCACATCCCCCAGATTGGCCGTGATCGAGCACAGCAAGGTGCTGTCGACCACATGGAAGGCATTGGCGCGCAGCTGTTCCGCGCCCTCACCCACCACATCAAAGGCCAGCACGGCGCCGCCCATGCCGTTTTGCTGGCGCATCGCCAGCGCATGCTGCGGGTGGCTTTCCAGGCCAGGGTAGTAGACCCGGGCCACCTTGGGATGCGACTCCAACCAGCGTGCCAGCTCCAGCGCGGCGGCGCTTTCGGCCTTCACACGCAGGGACAGGGTCTCCATGCCCTTCATCACCACCCAGGCGTTGAAAGGCGAGAGGTTCAGCCCCCCGCTGCGCAAGAAGGTGCCCATGACCTTGTCGACCAGCGCGACGGTGCCGCAGACGGCGCCCGCCATCACGCGGCCCTGGCCATCGAGGAACTTGGTGCCCGAATGCACGACCAGATCGGCGCCGAGCTTGGCCGGTTGCTGCAGCACCGGTGTGGCAAAGCTGTTGTCGACGGCCAGCAAGGCGCCATGCGCATGGGCCAGCTCGGCCAGCGCGGCAATGTCGCACAGGTCGGTGAGCGGATTGGTCGGCGTCTCGGCAAACAGCATGCGCGTGTTGGGCCGGATGGCGGCCTTCCAGGCCTCCACATCGGTTTGCGACACAAAGCTGGTTTCCACGCCAAAGCGGGCCATCTCGGTGCCCAGCAGCTTGATCGTCGAGCCGAACATGGACTGCGAGCAGATCACATGGTCGCCAGTCTTCAGCACGGTCAGCGCCACCAGCAAGATGGCGGACATGCCCGTCGAGGTGGCGATGGCGCACTCGGTGCCCTCCATCGCGGCCAGGCGGCGCTCAAAGCTGGTCACCGTCGGGTTGCCGGTGCGGGTGTAGGTGTAGCCCTCTTCCAGCGCGGCAAAGCGGCGCGCGGCCGTCTCGGCATTGGGCTGCACAAAGCTGCTGGCCAGGTACAGGGCTTCGCTGTGCTCGCCCCATTGGCTGCGCTCCACCGCCTCACGGACCGCCAAGGTATCGGGATGCAGGCCCGGCGGCAATTTCTTATCAGTCATTCTTCTTCCCAAGCAGTACGCAGACCACTATCAAGCCGCATCCGTCACATCTGCGTTGCGCAGTGACAGACGCGAGGTATCGAGATCGTCCTCTTCGGCGGACACACGGCCTTCATTGACCTGCGAGATGCCTTCGGGCGTGATGCCGGTGACATAGACACCGTCAAAGCACGAGGCCTCAAAGCCATGCACGCCCGTGTTGAGCTTGCCCACGGCGTTCTTCATGCCGTCGACGTCCTGGTAGATCAGCGCGTCGCAGCCGATGTACTGGCGAATCTCTTCGAGGCTGCGGCCATGGGCCACCAGCTCCTTGGCGGTGGGCATGTCGATGCCGTAGACATTGGGGTAACGCACCGGTGGCGCCGCGCTGGCCAAGTAGACCTTGTTGGCGCCAGCGTCGCGCGCCATCTGCACGATTTCCTTGGACGTAGTGCCGCGCACGATGGAGTCATCGACCAGCAGCACATTGCGGCCCTGGAACTCGCTGCCGATGGCATTGAGCTTCTGGCGCACCGATTTCTTGCGCGCGCCCTGGCCCGGCATGATGAAGGTACGGCCCACATAGCGGTTCTTGACGAAGCCTTCGCGGTAGGGCTTGCCCAGCAGCTGGGCCAGTTGCATCGCACTGGGGCGGCTCGATTCGGGAATCGGGATCACCGCATCGATCTCGTTGGGCGGCACCATCGAGATCACGCGCGTGGCCAGCGACTCACCCAGGTTCAGCCGCGCCTGGTAGACCGACATGCCATCGAGCACCGAATCCGGACGTGCCAGGTAGACAAACTCAAAAATGCAGGGGTGCAGGCTGGGGCTTTCGGCGCATTGCTCGAAGGTCAGCGAGCCATCGTCGCCGATGAACACCGCTTCGCCCGGGGCGATATCGCGCTCGAGCTGCTGCATCGTGCCTTCGAGCGCCACCGATTCGCTGGCCACCATCACGGTGCCATCGGCACCACGGCCAATGCACAGCGGGCGGATGCCGTTCGGATCGCGGAACGCCACCACACCGTGGCCGGCGATCAGTGCGATCACCGCGTAGGAGCCCTGCACGCGCTTGTGCACCGCACGGATGGCGTTGAACACATCCTGCTTTTGCAGCGGGATGCCGTGCGTGGCACGCTCCAGCTCATGGGCGAACACGTTGAGCAGCACTTCCGAGTCGCTCTCGGTGTTGGTGTGGCGGTGGTCGGTGGAGAACAGCTCCTTGCGCAGCTGCACGGCATTGGTCAGGTTGCCGTTGTGCACCAGCACGATGCCAAAAGGCGCATTGACGTAGAAAGGCTGGGCTTCCTCCTCACTGTAGGCATTGCCTGCAGTGGGATAGCGCACCTGACCCAGGCCGACATTGCCCGGCAAAGCCCGCATATTGCGGGTACGGAACACATCCTTGACCATGCCTTTGGCCTTGTGCATGAAGAACTTGCGCCCCTGCTGGGTTGCAATGCCTGCTGCATCCTGTCCACGGTGTTGCAGCAGCAACAGCGCGTCATAGATCAATTGATTGACCGGCGTGCTACTGACGACTCCGACGATTCCACACATATTGAGCGTTCCAAAAACGTTAACGCGGCTCTGCCGCGATGCGTGAACCAGCCTCGGTGAGCTGGTCCACCAGTGAAGACCAATGTCTTCCCATTTCTTGCGGCATCCATGGCCGCAACACTGACACTGCCGACACCAGATGCGGTGCGAAGACTGAAGTGTTCCAGATTTGCGATTCCCGCATCGATGTCAGCATAAAAACCAGAGCGATCAACACAAGTAGTAACACCCCACGCAGGGCACCAAACAGCGCGCCCAGCGTGCGGTCAAAGGGCCGCAAACCCACGATCTGAACCAGTTTGCCGATGATGCGAATCACCAGGCCCAAAGCGAAGATGGCGACAACAAAGACGATCACAAGGCCTGCGGCGATCCGCACACCCTCGTCCATTTCCTGCATCGGCAACCACATGCCGATCTCAGCGCCCCACAGCCGAGCCGCAAAAAAGGCCAGCACCCAGCTGATCAGCGACAGCACCTCGAACACCAGACCGCGCATGGCGCCGATCAGCACCGACCCCAGCAGGATCAAGATAAATACCCAGTCCAGGGCCGACATGTCAATGCTCCGCCCGCAGGGGCCAGGGAGCGCCTGCCAGCGCCCGCACCCGGCATGGGGTGCATGGCGATGACAAGGCGCGGTAGAAAGGTGTCACAACAACAGGTGGTGGGGTCGGCAGTGGGCAGCGGCGCCAGTCTTACATCGGCAGCAGCGCAGCGGGCAGGCCCTGGGCGCGCACCTTGGCTGCGGCGCTGTCGGCCTCTTCCTTGCTGTTGAAAGGCCCCACCCGCACACGGATGCGGTTGCCCGACGCCGTCTTGACCGATTGCGTATAGGCCGGGACACCGGCCATCTGCAGCTTGGCACGCACCTCGGCCGCCTTGCTCTCCTCGGCAAACGCACCCACCTGGATCGCATAGCGGCTGGCAGCGGCCGCCGGCTTGGCAGCGGGGGCAGCGGCTGGTGCTGCTGCAGGCGCAGTGGCCGTGCGGCCTTCCATCATCGCGCGGACCCGGTCGGCCTCGTCATCGCGCTTGGGCTTGGCGGGTTCTGCCGGCTTGGGCTTGGGCTCTTCCTTGGGCTTGGCCTCCGGTTTGGGCTCGGGCTTGGGTTCGGGTTTAGGCGCTGGCTTGGGCTCAGGTTTCGGTTCTGGCTTGGCAGCGGGCTCTGGTTTGGCCGCCGGCTCGGGCTTGGCGGTGGGGGTCGCAGGCTTGTCCGCGGGTTTGCTGGCAGCCGTGGCAGCTGCCGCGGCGGCCGCTGCTGCGGTAGCGCCAGCGGCCGCTGGGGCCGTGGCTGCATTGCTTCTTGCGCCAACAATCTCTTCGCCTGCATCCAGGCCATTGTCATTGCCCGCATGGCTGCCGTGCGGCCCTGCGGCGTTGGACGCAGGCGGCACGGCCAGGGCGGCCACACGCTCGCGGTCCGGGATCTCAATCGAGGCATTGACTGGCACCGGGCGCGGCTGGGTGTCGAACAGCATCGGAAAACCGATGATGGCCGCCAGCACCAGCACGGTGGCACCGATCAGGCGGTGGCGCGCGCGGCGGCGCATGGCATCCACACTCTCGGCAGGATTGCTGCGCGGCGCGCGAATCACGCGCGGGCTCTCCGCTTCCTGTTGCTTTTTACCGGGCCATCGAAGATTGAAAATTGCCATGGACGATTGGAGGTGGAGCTTGAAAACAGGTCGCTGGGAGCGGCCCCATCGTGGGGCTGCTTTTAGTTCAGGTGCTTGGCATCGAGCCGTGGCACACCGTGCTTCAACACCCCGCCCACCGTAAAGAACGAGCCGAAAACGACGATTCTATCAGCGGGCCCTGCCGCTTCGACGGCCGCCTGGAATGCGGCCATCGGGTCCGGGTAACAAGCTGTAGCCACTTCGCGCCGCTGATCAGACAGCAGGTGCACGGCATTCCATTTGGACTGCAGGTCCACCGCCTTCTCGGCCCGGTCCGTGGGCAGGTCGCAGAAATACCAGCGGTCCACCAGGGGGCCCAGCTTGCGCAGCATCGGCGTCAGGTCCTTGTCATGCATGGCACCAAAGACCGCATGGGTGGTGGGAAAGTAGCCCATCGCATCCAGGTTGGCCGTCAGTGCGGCAATCGCATGCGGGTTGTGCGCAACATCCAGCACCACCGCCGGCTGGCCAGGCACGATCTGGAAGCGGCCTGGCAGCTCGACCATCGCCAGGCCATTGCGCACGGCCTGGGCCGTGACCGGCAGCACCTGGCGCAAGGCCTCGTAGGCGGCCAGCACGCCAGACGCATTGACCAGCTGATTGGCACCGCGCAGCGCCGGGTAGGCCATGCCGGCATAGCGGCGGCCGCGCCCTGCCCAGCTCCACTGCTGCTTGTCGCCTTCATAGTTGAAATCGCGGCCAAAGCGCCACAGGTCGGCGCCAATGCTCTGCGCGTAATCGATCACGCTTTGCGGCGGTACCGGGTCGCTGACAACGGCCGGTTTGCCCGGGCGCATGATGCCGGCCTTTTCCCGGCCGATCGATTCGCGGTCGGGGCCCAGCAGGTCCATATGGTCCAGGTCGATGCTGGTGATGACCGCGCAGTCCGTGTCGATGATATTGGTGGCGTCCAGCCGGCCGCCCAGGCCCACTTCCAGAATCGCCACATCCAGCTTGGCCTGGCTCAACAGGCGCAGGATCGCCAAGGTGGTGAACTCGAAATAGCTGAGCGAAATCTCGGGCGCCTGCAGGCGAGCCGCTTCCACCGCTTCGAAATGCGGCAGCAGAACGGCGGCCGAGACAATCTCGCCATGCACGCGGCAGCGCTCTTCAAAATGCACCAGGTGGGGCGAGGTGAACACCCCGGGGCGGTAGCCGGCTTCCAGTGCCACGGCCTCCAGCATGGCGCAGGTCGAGCCCTTGCCATTGGTGCCCGCCACCGTGATCACCGGGCAGGCAAAGCGCAGCGCCAGGCGCTCGGCCACGGCCTTGACGCGGGTCAGCCCCATGTCAATGGTTTTGGGATGAATCTGCTCGCAGTGGGCGAGCCACTGCTCCAAGGTATCGAAACGGGTTTGCATGGGGCCAGATTGTCGCGTAATTGCGGCTGTGTCATCATTGCTGTCCATGAGTAACCACACCATCGCCGTCTACGGCATCCCCAACTGCAGCACCGTCAAAAAAGCCCGCACCTGGCTGGAGGCGCAGGGCGTCGACCACCAATTCCATGATTTCAAGAAAGCGGGTGTGCCCGCCAGCCATCTGACCGACTGGATCGCCAAGGCCAGCTGGGAAAAACTGGTCAACCGCCAAGGCACCACCTGGCGCAAGCTGGATCCCAACGTGCAACAAGCCGTGACGGACGCCGACAGCGCCAGTGCGCTGATGATTGCCAACCCCAGCGTGATCAAGCGCCCGGTGGTCGAATGGGCCGATGGCTCCGTCACCGTGGGCTTTGATGAGACGGTTTGGAGCAGCAAGATCGCCTGAGGGCCCTCAGCGGATTCCGCTGGGCGGTGTTGACCGGCGCTTTACGCTGCGACATGGCGCAGATACACGCCAAGGGCAGCATGGGCGCATGCTGAACTTAATGCCTGCAGCCTGGTCTTAGATATTTGTGCAGGCGGTGTAAAGCGTGTCGCCCAGTCTAGGTACTGGCGCGTTGAGCACCCAGCAACTTATCGCTTTTTTGGAGGCATTCATGCCACATCTGGTCTCAGCCCGCCTGATCGTGCTGGCTGCGCTGTCCACCTTGGCGGCAGCCAGCCCCTCGGTCTGGGCCCAAAATTATTCGCCCTCGTCCGATCCCTTCTTGCCGCAGCAAGCGCCTGGCGCGCAGCCACCACTGCCTGCGGGCGAGCAACCCTATGGCCGGGTGCTGTCGGTCACGCCGGCCTACCGCCAGGTCAACACGCCGCAAACCGTCTGCAATGACCAGCAGGTGTATGCCGGCCAGCGCACCTCCGGCGTGGGCGCGATTACCGGCGCCGTCGTCGGCGGCTTGCTCGGCAACGGCATTGGCCATGGGTTTGGCCGCGCAGCGGCCACCGGCGCTGGCGTCATTGCCGGCTCAGCCATCGGCAACCAGCTCGAAGGCGGCACCCCCAGCTACCAGACAGTGCGGCAATGCGCCAACCAGTACACCACGCAAAACCAGCCCGATGGCTACAACGTGGAGTATGAATACGCGGGCCGCCGCTACAGCACGCGCACGGCCACCGCCCCCGGTGAATGGCTGCCGCTGAGCGTGCAGCCTGCCGCAGCGGCCTACGACAACCCACCTGCGCAGGACTATGCCTACACGGCTCCTGAGCCCGGCGTTGTCGTCAGCAGCCAGCCGGTCTACCAGCAGCCCGTCTATATGGCGCCGCCCCCGGTCTATGTCGCGCCGGCGCCTGTGTACTATGCGCCGCCGCCCGTCATGCTGCAGCCCTCGGTGCAGATTGGCGTGGGCGGTTACTGGGGCGGCCACCGCGGCCACTGGCGTTAAACCAAAGAGCGACGCGCCATTGCGGTGTCGCGTCCCGGCCAGGTGTGGCCCAGCCAGGTGTGGCCCAGCCAGGTGTGGCCCGGCCACCAGCAGCAGTACTCCGGTACTGCTGCTTTTTTATGCCTGCCATGCCGCTCAACTGCCCCACCATGTTCCAGAGACGGGCAAAGGCCTCGCCTACAATGGCGGGTTTCCTCCATTTACCTGTTGTCTTCCATGATCACTGAGAGCATCGACGGCGTACGCCTCACCACCAAGGCCAATGTTTATTTTGATGGCAAGTGCGTCAGCCACAGCTACCAGCTGGCCGACGGCACCAAGCAATCGGTCGGTGTGGTGCTTGCAGCCACCTTGACCTTTGGCACGGCCGCCGCCGAGATCATGGAGTGCGTTGCCGGCGCCTGCGAGTACAAGCTCGACGGCAGCGACGAATGGAAAAAGTCCGGCCCTGGCGACAAATTCAGCGTTCCGGCCAACAGCAAGTTCGATATCCGCGTGGCCGAGGCCTACCACTACATCTGCCACTACGCCTGATTTTTGGGGCTGCGCCGGGCTAGCTGGCGCATACCTCCCGCTGCACAAAGCTGCTCGGGCCGATCGCTGAACCAGCCCACACCCGACAGCACCGCAGCAGCGCCTGTTTTTAGAGAAAAGCCACACCATGGAAACCATCCTGCAACATGTTCCCGTCGGCCAGAAGGTCGGCATCGCCTTCTCCGGCGGCCTCGACACCAGCGCAGCCCTGCGTTGGATGAAGAACAAGGGCGCGCTGCCCTACGCCTACACGGCCAACCTGGGCCAACCCGATGAGTCCGATTACGACGAGATCCCGCGCAAGGCCATGGAATACGGTGCCGAGAAGGCCCGCCTGATCGACTGCCGCAGCCAGCTGGCCAACGAAGGTATCGCTGCCATCCAGGCCGGCGCCTTCCACATCTCCACCGGTGGCATCACCTACTTCAACACCACACCGCTGGGCCGCGCCGTGACCGGCACCATGCTGGTGGCCGCGATGAAGGAAGACGACGTCAACATCTGGGGCGATGGCTCGACCTTCAAGGGCAATGACATCGAGCGTTTCTACCGCTACGGCCTCTTGACCAACCCTGCGCTGAAGATCTACAAGCCCTGGCTGGACCAGACCTTCATCGACGAGCTGGGCGGCCGCGCCGAGATGTCGGCCTTCATGACCAAGGAAGGTTTTGGCTACAAGATGAGCGCGGAGAAGGCCTACTCGACCGACTCCAACATGCTGGGCGCCACCCACGAAGCCAAGGACCTGGAGTTCTTGAACAGCGGCATCCGCATCGTCAACCCCATCATGGGCGTGGCATTCTGGAAGCCCGAGGTCGACGTCAAGGCCGAGGAAGTCTCCGTCACCTTTGAAGAAGGCCGCCCTGTGGCCCTGAACGGCCAGCGCATCGAAGACCCGGTCGCCTTCTTCCTGGAAGCCAACCGCATCGGCGGTCGCCACGGCCTGGGCATGAGCGACCAGATCGAGAACCGCATCATCGAAGCCAAGAGCCGCGGCATCTACGAAGCCCCCGGCATGGCGCTGCTGCACATCGCCTACGAGCGCCTGGTGACCGGCATCCACAACGAAGACACCATCGAGCAGTACCGCATCAACGGTCTGCGCCTGGGCCGTCTGCTGTACCAAGGCCGCTGGTTTGACCCACAGGCCATCATGCTGCGCGAAACCGCCCAGCGCTGGGTTGCCCGTGCCATCACCGGCACCGTGACCCTGGAGCTGCGCCGTGGCAACGACTACTCGCTCTTGAACACCGAATCGGCCAACCTGACCTACAAGCCCGAGCGCCTGTCGATGGAAAAGGTGGAAGACGCGCCATTCAGCCCCGCTGACCGCATTGGCCAGCTGACCATGCGCAACCTGGACCTGATGGACACCCGCGACAAGCTGGCCATCTACACCCAGACCGGCCTGCTGACCGCCAGCGGCAGCCACGCGCTGCCCCAGCTGGGCAACGACAAGAAGTAATTCCGCCAGCGGAAGCCCTTCCACCCAGCAAAAACCGCTGTGTGCCTGCCAAGGCCACAGCGGTTTTTTTATCGTTTGGAGGCGGCGCGAGAGCTGCGCTCTCAGGCCTCGGCCACCAGGTAGACCTTCTTCACAAAGCTGTCCACCTCCCAGTGGCCGGTCCAGCCCTCGGGCATGATGAAATGGTCGCCCACGCCAAAACGGTGCACGGTGCCATCGGGGTCGACCAGGCGGCAGTCGCCTTCGACAATGACGCAAAACTCGATATAGCCCTGCACATTGGAGCTGAAGTGGCCGGCGGTGGACTGCCAGGTGCCCGAGCTCACCCTGCCGCCCAGACCCTCGAACACATTCATGGTCTGGTACTCGGTATCGCCGCTGATCGGGCGGCTGGGCTTGCCGATGACGGGATTGACCAGGGTCTTGGCGGGCCAATGGATGATGGAGATCTTGGGGGCAGCGGGCGTGGCAGAGGTGGCAGCGGCAGTAGTGGACATGGCAGTGATCGATAAGCGGTGCAAATGCGCAAGCAGCGATTATCTGGCAGCGCTGGGACGAAAAGCCAAAGAAAAGGCGGCACCGATGGTGCCGCCTTGCTGCATCTGCTGCGCCTGCAGGCCGTCTCGCCTGCAGGCGTCGCAGATCAGTGGAACTGCTCTTCTTCGGTCGAGCCGGTCAGCGCCTTGACGCTGGACGAGCCGCCCTGGATCACCGTGGTCACATCGTCGAAGTAGCCTGCGCCCACTTCCTGCTGGTGCGAGACAAAGGTGTAGCCTTGCTCGCGGGCAGCGAATTCGGGCTCCTGGATCATCTCCACATAGTGCTTCATGCCTTCGCCACGGGCATAGGCGTGGGCAAACTTGAAGGTGTTGTACCAGTTGCTGTGGATACCGGCCAAGGTGATGAACTGGTACTTGTAGCCCAGCGCCGCCAGCTCGTCCTGGAACTTGGCAATCGTCGCGTCGTCAAGGTTCTTCTTCCAGTTGAACGATGGCGAGCAGTTGTAGCTCAGCAGCTTGCCGGGGCTGGAGGCATGCACGGCCTGGGCAAATTCGCGGGCAAAGCCCAGGTCCGGCGTGCCGGTCTCGCACCACACCAGATCGGCATAGGGCGCGTAGGCCACGCCACGGCTGATCGCCTGCTCCAGACCGTTCTTGACGCGGTAGAAGCCTTCTTGCGTGCGCTCGCCCACCAGGAAGGGCTTGTCATTGGCGTCGTGGTCGCTGGTGATCAGGTTGGCCGCTTCGGCATCGGTGCGGGCCAGCACAATCGTGGGCACACCCATCACGTCGGCGGCAAAACGCGCAGCGATCAGTTTCTCACAGGCTTCATGCGTGGGCACCAGCACCTTGCCGCCCATGTGGCCGCACTTCTTGACGGCAGCGAGCTGGTCTTCAAAGTGCACGCCGGCAGCGCCCGAGGCAATCATGTTCTTCATCAGCTCGAAAGCATTGAGCACGCCGCCAAAGCCCGCTTCGGCATCGGCCACGATCGGCAGGAAGTAGTCGATGAACTCCTTGTCGCCCGGGTTCACGCCCTTGGCCCACTGGATCTCGTCAGCGCGCTTGAAGGTGTTGTTGATCCGGCGCACCATGGTGGGCACCGAGTCATAGGCGTAGAGCGACTGGTCGGGGTACATGGTCTCCGAGGTGTTGCCGTCCGCTGCCACCTGCCAGCCCGACAGGTAGACCGCTTCCAGACCCGCCTTGGCCTGCTGCATGGCCTGGCCTGCGGTGATTGCGCCAAAGGCATTCACATAGCCCTTCTTGGCACCGCCATTGATCTTGTCCCACAGCACCTGGGCGCCGCGCTGGGCCAAGGTGTACTCCGGCTGCACGCTGCCGCGCAGACGCACCACGTCCGCCGCCGAGTAGCCGCGCTTGACGCCCTTCCAGCGGGGGTTTTGCGCCCAATCCAATTCAAGGGCGGCAATTTGCTGTTCGCGGCTGAGTTGCTGGTTCAGTTTCTGAGACATGGGGAACTCCTGTGGTCAAGTGGGTGGAACTAACGGATTGAAAACTGGTGGACAGATACCGTCTGTCCATGGCTCTTACTGTACGCCTGCCCCGCCGCATATTTTTGTCTTATGTCTTATATAAGACTAATTTTTAATCATTAAAAATCAACATACTATCAATACTATTCCGCATTGAGAAATGCGATTTCTCGTATTGAGAAATATTGACGCACTGCAATATCAGCATATTTCACAATATGAGAATCCGTTTTCAGAACCACTGCTGTCCAGGCTGCAGCAGCGCTGCCTGCCAGAGGCTGGCCAATTGCGGCATGATGCGCATGGCCCATTGTGCAAAGCGGATATGACAGCTTGCTTGCGCCTGGCCCCGCCTGCCCCGATCGCCCCGCTCCCCCATTTAGTCTTTGCAACCATGCGCATCCATAGCAAGCCCTTGGCTTATTTCTACCTGGCACTCAGCATGTCGCTGGTGGGCGCCTATGTCGCGCTCTCCAAGCCACTGGCCGCCACTTTTCCGGTCTTGCTGCTGGCCTGGCTGCGTTTTGGCATTGGCGGAGTGGCCATGCTCGGCTGGCTCAAACGCCCAGCCCATGAGGCGCCATTGCCCGCCAAGGCCAAGGGGCTGCTGTTTCTCGAATCCTTTTTTGGCAACTTTCTCTTTACGCTGTGCATGATCACTGGGGTGTCAATGACCAGTGCGGTCACCGCCAGTGTCACGATGGCGACGATCCCGGCGGCCATTGCGCTGCTCAGCTGGCTGGTGCTCAAGGAGCGCATCAGCGGGCGCGTGATGGTCGCCATCAGCCTGGCCGTGCTGGGCATTGTGCTGCTGGCCTTGGCCAAGCCCGCTGCCGGCGCACATGCGGGCGCGGCTGCAGCCGCCGCCGCCGATGCGGACCCCGGCAAGCACTGGCTCGGACAGCTGCTCCTGGTGGGCGCGGTGTTGTGCGAGGCCTGCTACGCCGTCATCGGCAAAAAGCTCACCAGCAGCCTGAGCCCCAAGCGCATTGCGGCGCTGATCAACCTCTGGGGCTTTGTGCTGACTCTGCCTTTTGGCCTGTACCTGGCCTGGCATTTTGACTTTGGCCAGGTGGGTACCGCCACCTGGCTGCTGCTGCTGGGCTATGCCTTGGCGGCCTGCATGGTCACGGTCTGGCTGTGGATGACCGGGCTGCAGGTCGTGCCCGCCTCGCAAAGCGCAGTGTTCACAGTGATGCTGCCGCTGTCCACCGCGCTGGTGGGTGTGGTGTTTCTGGGCGAAACACTGGGCGGCCTGCAGATGCTGGCCTTTGCGATTGCCGTCTCCAGCCTGGCACTGACCACGTTGCCAATGCCCCTGCGTGGCAGAGGGCAGACAGTTTTGCGACGCGACCCCGATTGACACCGCCTTGGGAGCCAGTACCATGCTCCGAGGGGAAAAGGCCCCAATCTGACAAGAATCAACGCCCTAAGCTGCTTGTTGATAGCTTTGATCCATCAACAAAGGTTAGCAAAGCTAAAACAAGCAACATTTCGAGGCAAAAAAATGCGGCGCTCCCTTGGAAAGCGGTTTTTTTGCCGTTAGCATGGCCGTAACCAGCGGAGGGAAACTCTGGCTGGCGATAGAGATATTGACACAAGGAAACCAAAACATGGCAACCGCATCTAAGACCGCAGCGCCTGCAAAGAAGCGCACCCCCAACGCAGCCTTCATGAAGCCGCTGACCCCAAGCCCAGAACTGGGCGCTGTTGTGGGCACCGCTCCACTGCCACGCACGGAAATCATCAGCAAGCTGTGGGTCTACATCAAGGCCCACAACCTGCAAGACGCCGCCAACAAGCGCATGATCAACGCCGATGACAAGCTCAAGAAGGTGTTTGGCAAGCCCCAGGTGTCGATGTTCGAGATGGCTGGCCTGATCGGCAAGCACGTCAAGTAAGTCCTGCCGACCTTGCGCAGCGCAGTCCTTTGCGCTGCCGTCCAAAAACCAGCATCAGGCATGCTGGTTTTTTTACGCCTGCTCTTCACAGGCAGGCGCTGTCCCTCCAAGCGCTGCGCCAGCACGCCATGGCCTTTATCGATGGATGGCAAGGGCCGTGCAAAGCGTGCAAGGAGACCTTTCCTTGGGCAGCGATGGACGCCATTTCTGCCCACATTCACCCTCCTCATGCAGCATTCAACCGCCCTTTGCGCAATCACGCCGGCCGGCAGATCTGTGTGAAGCCGCCAAGGCCTGCTATTTTTTGTGTAAGCATGCTTCCAACAGCTGATTGCACAGATTATTGATTTATAACAATAAATACTAACAATCTGGTTCAGATACACAGACTATCGCCTAGCTATGGGCCACAGCACCCCTATTGCGCTCAGGAGATTATTGCGAATGCGACAAATTCTTATTTATAATTCCCTTCAGTTATTCACTAGCCAGCCACCACGCTGTTCATCTGACCATGATCGTTTGTGTTTGCCGCCGAGTCTCGGACAAAGAGATCGCTCGCCACGCGCATGCGGGTATGTCGTTCGATGAAATCCAGTTCGAACTGGGTGTTGGACTGCAATGCGGCTGCTGCGAAGGTTGCGCCCGCGATGTGGTCGAGCAATGCAGCGCGTCGCGTCCGGTTGCTGCCTTGCGCAATGAAGCAGCAGTGCACCCGGTCCAGCTTGCCACCACCATCATGGAAAGCAAAGCATGGAACTCTTCGCCGCTGTCCTCGGTAGCCTGATTCTGGTCGCTGCCTCTCTCTGGTGGGTCTTTCAGAAATAAGCCACCAACGCATTGATATGCCGTGCTGCGGCTTCAGGCTGCAGCATTTTTTATTGCCCTTATGCTCTCACCAGACCCTTACAGCCCCTCCAAAAAAATGGGGCGCAATATCGTGGTTACGGGTTCGGTGCTGGCAGCGCACGTCGCAGGTCTTTGGGCCTTGCAGGCGGGCCTGCTCAAAAGTGCAGCAGTCGAGATGCCCAAGCCCGAACCGGTCAT
>NZ_KE148663.1:22087-24115 GCF_000410635.1 Comamonas sp. B-9 | reverse complement strand
GTGGGCGCGGGAGCCGATGCCCGTGGTTGCGCCGCCCCCGCCTCCGACTCCCAAGCCGCCACCGCCCGCACCGACGCCGCCGCCAAAGCCCACGCCCAAGCCCGTCCCCAAACCTGCGCCCAAGCCCCAGGCGATCAAGGACCCGACGCCTGCGCCCAACGCAGTGACCGGCACCACCGAGGCCCAGCCACCGGCACCGCCCATCGAGGCGCCACCGCCCGCTCCGCCGTCTCCTCCACCGGCTCCGCCCGCACCGCCAGCGCCTCCACCGCCACCGGTGATCCAGCTGCCGTCGAGCAATGCCGCCTACCTGAACAATCCCGCTCCGCAGTACCCGGCCATCAGCCGCCGTATGGGCGAGACCGGGACCACCATCGTGCGCGCCTACATCGACGAGGAAGGCAAGCCCCAGGAGCTGCAGCTCAAGAAGTCCAGTGGCTATGACCGCCTGGACCAGGCCGCCATGGACACGGTGCGCAAATGGCGCTTCAAGGCAGGTACCTCCAACGGAACTCCCCGGCCCATGTGGGTCAACGTGCCCATCAAGTGGGAACTCAATTAAATCGAACGGAAATAGGATCAGTTATGGACTCGCAATTCGGCATCGCCCACGTCTGGGCTCAGGGAGATTTCGTGACCAAGACGGTCGCAGTCATTCTGGTGGCCATGTCTCTCGCTTCCTGGATCGTGATCGTCATCAAGGCGCTCGACATAATGCGTTTCAAGAAGTACGCCCGCAATGCCCAGGACTTCTGGCACAGCGCTGACTTCGCAGCCGGCCTGAGCAAGCTGGGCGAGCAAGGCGACAACCCGTTCCGCCAGTTGGCCATCGAAGGCCGCGAAGCCACCGCGCACCACCGCAAGACGGCCGAGCACCTGCATGACTCGCTGGACGTCAGCGACTGGATCACGCGCTGCCTGCGCAATGGCATCGATGAGTTCACCGCCCGTGCCCAATCCGGCCTGGCCGTGCTCGCATCGGTGGGCTCCACCGCCCCCTTCATCGGCCTGTTCGGTACCGTCTGGGGCATCTACCACGCGCTGGTGGCCATCGGCATGTCGGGCCAGTCCTCGATCGACAAGGTCGCCGGCCCCATCGGTGAAGCGCTGATCATGACCGCACTGGGTCTGGCTGTGGCCATCCCTGCCGTGCTGGGCTACAACGCGCTGGTGCGTGGCAACAAGTCGGTGCTCAACCGCCTCAACAGCTTTGCCCATGACCTGCATGCCTTCTTCGTGACCGGCACCCGCCTGAATGTGGACTCCAGCAAGCCCGGCGCCGTGGTCACGCCGCTCAAGAAAGGTGCCTGATCATGGCTTTTGGAACGCAAGACGATGCCGATGAGGTCATGAACGAGATCAACATGACGCCCTTGGTCGACGTCATGTTGGTGCTGCTCATCATCTTCATCATCACCGTGCCGGTGATGAAGCACTCGGTCAACATCGACCTGCCGCGTGCCGTCAACACGCCGGAAGACGCCAAGCCCGACACCATCCAGCTGGCCATCCTGCCCGATGGCACGTACAACTGGAACGGCAAGGCCGTGACCGACGCCGAGCTGGAATCCAATATGCAGGCCGAGGCCAGCAAGGAGCCCCAGCCCGAGCTGCACATCCGCGGTGCCCGCGATGTGAAGTACGAGAAAGTGGCCCAGGCGATGGCTGCCGCCCAGCGCAGCAACCTGAAGAAGATCGGCTTCATCACCGACCAGGTGGGCGAGTAAACCGCCCACCCTCCCGGCAAGGGCTCCAGCAGGAGCCCTTTTTTCATGGCGGATGCAGACCGGATCAGGTTTACCCGCAGTGACGCCCAAGCGACGCCAGCCGCCCGCCTGCCCTGCCTAAACTGGGCCGCAGGACAAGCGCCGTGGCGACCTGTACTGGCCGAAGCAGCGGCGGGCAAACCGACCATCACCAGCGCCTCCCCCAACTATCACTAGATTGAGGAGACACCGATTGATGAAGACGTCCCGCCCCCAGCCAGTACCTACTCCCTTGCGCCGGCGCCAGATGCTGCGCCTGGCC
>NZ_KE148663.1:4381-22058 GCF_000410635.1 Comamonas sp. B-9 | reverse complement strand
CCCGCTGCCAGTGGCCTGCCACTCGCCACGGTCGCGCGCGCAGCCAGCGACAAGGCCAGCTTCCCAACCAAGCCACTGCGCGTGATCGTGCCGTTTGCGCCGGGCGGGGCCACCGATGTGCTGGCGCGCAGCGTCAGTGACCGGCTGGGCCAGCAGCTGGGCCAGCCGGCCATCGTCGACAACCGCCCCGGCGCAGCGGGCCTGCTGGCCTGTGATGCGGTGGCCAAGGCAGTGGCCGATGGCCATACCTTGACCCTGGGGACGACCAGCACGATGCTGTCGAACCAGTTCATGTTCAAGAAAATGGCCTATGACCCGCAAAAGGACATGGTGCCCGTGGTGCGTATCTGCTGGGCGCCGATTGTGCTGGTCACCAACAGCCAGGTGCCTGCACGCAATCTGCAAGAGCTCATCGCCTATATCAGCGCCAACAAGGGCAAGCTGTCCTACGGCAGCTATGGCATTGGCTCGCAAGGCCATCTGGTGCTGGCGAGCCTGAGCAACCTGACCCAGGCGGACATGAGCCACATCGCCTACAAGGGCGAGGCGCCGATGGTGCAAGACCTTGTGGGCGGCCAGCTGATGATGGGCATCGGCAGCATCCTCTCGCTCAAGCAGCATATCGACAGCGGCAAGCTGCGCGCCATCAGCTTTACCGGCCCCAACCGCGTGCCCGCGCTGCCCGACGTGCCCACCTTTGCCGAACAAGGCCACAAGCAAGACGCGTTCACGATCTCCGGCTGGCTGGGCATGGCGGCCACTGGCGGCACGCCGGCGCCCGTGCTCGAGCAGCTTGGCGCCGAAGTGCGCAAGGCCCTGCAGACGCGCGATGTCAATGCCCGCGTGCTGGTGGCCGGCTTTGTGCCTTTGACCGATGACAGCCCGGCGCGCTTTCAGGACGACTGGAAGCGTGAGCTGCCGATCTGGAAAAAGCTGCTGGCCGATGCCGGTGTGCAGCCGACCTGAGCGCCTGTTGGCGCCTCGTCATGCCTGCTGGCACCTTGATAGGCACCTCGATTAGCACCTGGATTCGCGCCGCAAAGGCCGCACCAGCCTGCCCCCGCCACGGTCGCCCACGCCGCGACCGTGGCTTTTTGCCTTTTACCGTGGCAAATTTCAAATAAACACTGGACTTCACGAATACGAATCGTTATCATTTGCTTCAGTTTTATCCCTGTGAGCACTGCCATGCAAACCATCGCCCTACCCGCCACCCCGCTTGCCGCTGCCAGCAAGAGTGCCAGCGCGTCCCAAGGCCATGCCACGCAATCGGCCGCGCTGGAGAGCAGTGAGCTGCTCCAAGGCGCCAAAGCGGTATCCATCGTGCACAACGGCGCCATCTACCGTTTGCAGACCACCAAGCTGGGCAAGCTGATCCTGACCAAGTAAGCAAGCCTGTACCGGATTGCTGCCCCCCAGAGGCCGGGGCAAGCGCCCAGCTTCGTGCACAGCAAAAAGCCAACTCCTGGAAGTTGGCTTTTTTATGCGCGCCGGGTTTGCGATGCAGGGGGCTCGCTACACACCCAGCGGCAAATCCGCGTGCTTGAGCGTGCGCAGCACAAAGCTCGACTGGCTGTGGCGTATGCCCTTGATCTTGTAGAGCTTCTCACGCAGCAGGCGCTCGTAGTCGCGGGTGTCCTTGACGACCACGCGCAGCAGGTAGTCGTACTCGCCGGAGACCAGGTGCGCCTCCACCACCTCGGGGATGGTGGCCAGCAGCTCGCCAAACTTTTCCAAGGTGTTGTCGCTGTGGCTGTCGAGGGTCACCATCACCAGTACCGTATCGCCCAGGCCCAGCGCCTGGGGCGACAGCCGCACCGAATAGCCCTGGATCACGCCGGCCTCTTCCATCTTCTTGATGCGGCCCCAGCAGGGCGAGGCGCTCAAGCCCACCGCCTGGCCAATCTCCTGCAGGCTGGCGCGGCTGTTGTGTTGCAGCTGGCGGAGTATTTTGCGGTCCAACGTATCGAGAAGCATGATTTTCTGCAGCAATCAAGAATTTAGAATATTTTTCTATATTAATGGCATAAACCCAGGAAAGCAAAATATTTTTTGGCGTACAAGCCTGCATACTTTCTGCATCGAAACACTTTTACCGAAGTCTCTTTCTGGCAGAGCCTGCTTACCGGCAGCCCCTCTCTCCACCAGCCCCCAGGCGGTTACCGCTGCCATGGGGGCTGTTGCATTGCGGCGCAGCTGGCGCCTTCTGCAAACGCCGCTGCCATGGTCTGAACGCGGTCCCAGCAGATCCACATCCATGCCACTTGGCAACGGTGACGCAGAGGCCCCCTCGCTCGCTTCTTATGTAACAAAACTATTGCATTTGCGTCCCCGTTTCCCTGCGCAGCTTGCGCCTGTGCCATGGCATAGTGGCGCCCTGGAACAACGACAACAGACCGCCCTCTATGCGCCTAAGAGTTTGGAGATCAGCGCATACGAACGGTCAATAAGCAGCTATGTTTAAGCGACTCAACGAACTGTCCGAAAGCCATGGCGCCTTGCGCGCGGGCCGGGGCATGGTGGCCGGCGTCATTGCGCTGATCTTGGCAGCACTGTGCTTTTTGGGCGTGCTGGCCTTTCACTTCCCGCAGTACCTCACCACGCCTGAGCTGCGCCGCAGCTACAACGTCGATGTGATGCGCCAGCTGCTGTTCTGGAGCATGGTGATTGCCGGGGGCCTGTCGGTCGCGCTGATCGTGCTGGGCCGGGTGCGCTGGCTGGCCGCCTCGGCTTTTGGCCTGGTGGTGCTGTCGGCGCTCTTGGGCGGCCACAAGGTGCCCGTGGGCAGCTTTGCCACCAACACGCCCTATATCGGCCTGGACTGGTTCATTCTGGACCTGCTGGGCAGCGCGCTGATCTTCATCTTCATCGAAAAGCTGTTTGCGCTGCGCAAGGACCAGCCCGTCTTCCGCCCCGAGTGGCAAACCGATTTCCACCACTTTCTGGTCAACCACATGGTGGTCGGCTTTGTGCTGCTGGCCACCAACCTGATGGTGCACCAGTTCTTTGGCTGGGCCGCCCATGACGGCATCCGGGGCTGGGTCGCCAATCTGAACTTCTGGGTTGCGCTGTTCCTGATCATCCTGGTGGCCGATCTGGTGCAGTACTGGACGCACCGCGCCTACCATGAGGTGCCCTTGCTCTGGCGCATCCACGCGGTGCACCACAGCGTCAAAAGCATGGACTGGCTGGCCGGCTCGCGCCAGCACATTCTGGAGCTGCTGATCACCCGCACCCTGGTGCTCGCGCCCATCTATGTGCTGGGCTTTAGCAAGGAGGTGATCGATGCCTACATCATCATCGTCGGCTTCCAGGCGGTGTTCAACCACGCCAATGTCAGCGTGCGGCTGGGCCCGCTGCGCTATATCATCGTCACGCCCAACTTCCACCACTGGCACCACAGCCAGGATGCCGAGGCGCTGGACAAGAACTACGCCGCCCATTTCGCCTTTTTGGACTATGTGTTTGGCACCGCCGTCAAGAGCGATAAAGTCTGGCCTACCGATTACGGCGTGCTCGGCGACTATGTGCCCAACGGCTTTTTCAAGCAGCTGAAGTTTCCCTTCACCTGGAAGGGCTGAGCACGGCCCCCTGCGCTTGGACGCCCGACCCCATTGCTTCCATCACCCATGTCATTTCCTCCCGATTTTCGCGCCCAGGCCATGGTGCTGGCCGCCGGCCGGGGCGAGCGCATGCGCCCGCTGACCGACCACAGGCCCAAGCCCCTGCTCCCCGTGCAAGGCAAGCCGCTGATGCAGTACAGCATGGAGCAACTCGCCCGCGCCGGCGTGCAACGCCTGGTCATCAACACCGGCTGGCTGGGCCAGCAGGTGGCCGATGCCTGGCCCGCCGCCCCGGCTGAGGCGCAGCTAGGTGCAGAACGGCTGCAGATTGCCTACTCCCGCGAGGATCTGGATTTTGGTGGCGGCATCGAGACCAGCGGCGGCATCAGCCGCGCGCTGCCGCTGCTCGACGATGCCTTCTGGCTGGTCTCGGGCGATGTCTTTATCCCCGGCTTTCCGTTTGACGAGGCCCTGCGCCAGCGCTTTGCACAGAGCGATGACCTGGCCCATCTGTGGCTGGTGCCCAATGCGCCCCACCACCCCCAGGGCGACTTTGTGCTGACAGCCGAGGGCCGGGCCGAGAACCCCGCTGCAGGCGACCCGCGCCCGCGCCTGACCTACTGCTCGGTGGCGCTGCTGAAAAAAGCCCTGTTCAGCGCGCCCTACTGCGATATCCCTGCGGGCAATCCGCAGGGCACCAAGATGCCGCTGGTGCAGCAGTTCCGCGCAGCGATGCAGGCGGGCCGCTGCAGTGCCAGCCGCTACGACGGCACCTGGGTGGATGTGGGCACGGTGGAGCGCCTGCAGGCGCTCAACCCCTGAGCCGCCCAAGCAGCATCAAGGACCAGATCGGCTCCGGCGCTATGCCCTGGCAGGGTTGCGGGAATTGCGGTAAAGCCTACCACTCTGTCCACACGGAGACAGAGGCGACGACATTTACCGGCCAGATTAATCGCCCACCTTATTTATTTATCAATCACTTAGATATAAATCCACCAATAACGGCAAGGCCCAGACGTTCGACATCATAAAAACCCCAATACCGAATAGCCCCGGCTTGCCCACAATGCAAAGCGCGTGCGGGCATCCGCAGGCTCCTACAAAACCATTCGGCACAGCCGGGGAGACACGTCATGCAGATGAAAAAATTGGCCTGGGGTATCGGTATCGCAATGGGTCTGATGGCCGCAGGCCCCGCATTGGCGCAGACGACGATGCGCATCAGCATCTCGGTGGCCCAGAACTCGCACCAGGGCGTGGCCATCGACACTTTTGCCAAAGAGGTCGAGCAGCGCACCGGCGGCCGCTACAAAATCCAGACTTTCTACAACGGCGCGCTGGGCGGTGAGCGCGAGTCGATCGAAGCGGTGCAGCTGGGCACGCAGGAGCTGGCCTTCAGCTCCAGCGGCCCCGTGCCCAACTTTGTGCCCGAGACCAAGATCCTCGACGTGCCCTTCCTGTTCCGCGACAAGGCCCATGCCCGCGCGGTGCTCGACGGCCCCATTGGCAACGAGCTGCTGGCCAAGTTCGACAGCAAGGGCTTTAAGGCCCTGGCCTGGGCCGAGAACGGCTTTCGCCATATGACCAACTCCAAGCGCGCGATCAACAGCCCCGACGACACCAAGGGCCTGAAGATGCGCACGATGGAGAACCCGGTCCACATCCAGGCTTACAAGGCGCTGGGCATCATCACCACGCCGATGGCCTTCCCCGAGGTGTTCACCGCACTGCAGCAAGGCACGGTCGATGGCCAGGAGAACCCGCTGCCGGTCATCACCTCGGCCAAGTTTGACCAGGTGCAAAAGCACCTGAGCCTCACCGGCCATGTCTACTCGCCCTGCATCCTGGTGATGAACAAGGCCGCCTACGACAAGCTGAGCGCCGACGACAAGACTGCCTTTGTGCAAGCCGCCCAGGCTGCCACCAAGGCCAACCGCGCCCGTGTGGACCAGGACGACACCAATGGCGTGGCCGAGCTGCGCGCCAAGGGTATGCAGGTGGTGGAGAACGTCGACAAGGCCAAGTTTGTCGCCACCTTGACAAAGACCAATGCCGACTTCGAGAAGCAGTTTGGCAAGGCTAACCTCGACCGCATCCGCAACTTCCAATAGGAGCCACTAACACAACCCTTGATACGTCGTTGCCAAGCCTTGTCGTACGTCTGTACTGCCTGCGGCTTGGCGCCTAGTCTCAACCGCAAACCTTCGGTTTGCTGGGTCGTGTTAGCAGCTCTAAGCCCTGCGCTGGGACAGGTGCATGCACCTCTCCATCGCAGCGCCTCCCTTGGTCCCCCCACCGCTGCTGACGCCTGCCCGGCGCCAGCAATTGCCGTGTCAACCCGCGCAAGGAGGGTGGCGCCAGGCGGCTTTGCATGCGCCTGCCCACCCCGGTCACCATGAAAAACGCTTTTCTTGCTTTCGAGCGCTGGACATCGGGCATCGCCATGGCTGGCGCCTGCCTGATGCTGGCCATCGCATCCACGCTGGGCATGTTCCAGATCATCACCCGCTTTGTGCTCGAAGAGCCCGCCGAATGGACCGAAGTGCTGATCCGCTTCAGCCTGATCTGGATGGTATTTCTCGCGATCCCAATGGCCTTTCGCCAGGGGGCCATGGTCAGCGTCGATGTCTTGAAGCGCTGGGCACCACCGGCGATGCGCCGCGTGCTGAGCGGCTTGGTCTGCATCGCCACCTTGGCGCTGCTGGCCGTGCTGATCTGGTGGGGCTGGGACTATGCCCGCCGAGGCGGCGTGCAAACCATGGCCGGGCTTGAATCGCTGTCCATGTTCTGGGCCTACCTGGCCGTGCCCGTGGGTGCTCTGTTTGCCGTGCTCGGCGTCATCGGCAACCTGCTCGAACCCCAAAATACTGAACTGGAGAACGCGCAATGACCGCCGTGATGCTTTCCACGATGGTGCTGTGCTTTGCGCTCACCGTCTCTGTCGCCGTGTCCATCGGCTTGGCCTCGGTGCTGGGCATCCAGGCCAGCAATGCCAATATGCTCATCTCCGTCAAGGAGATGTTTGGCGCGATCAACAAATTTCCGCTGGCCGCCATCCCGTTCTTTATTCTGGCCGGCAACCTGATGGAGACCGGTGGCATCTCGCGCCGGCTGGTGGAATTTGCCAAGAGCATTGTCGGCGGCGTCCAAGGCGGCTTGCCAATGACCTGTGTGCTCACCTGCATGATCTTTGCAGCCGTCTCGGGTTCCTCGGTGGCCACCACCTTTGCGATCGGCGCCATCTTGATTCCCGCACTGATCAAGCACGGCTACCCCAAGAGCTATGCGGCCGCGCTGCAAGCGACCAGCGCCGAGCTGGGGGTCATCATTCCACCATCGATTCCAATGATTCTTTACGGCGTCAGCGCCGAAGTGTCGATTGGCGAGTTGTTCATCGCCGGCTTTGGTCCCGGGCTATTGATCAGCGGGGCATTGATGTTTTTTGTCTGGGCCTACTGCAAGTACAAGGGCTGGGGCAAGACCGATGGCGAAGGCCGCCTGGGCTTTGGCAAGGCCTTTTTGCAGGCGGGCTGGGCGCTGTTGATGCCGGTCATTATTTTGGGCGGCATCTATGGCGGCGTCTTTACCCCTACCGAGGCATCGGCCGTGGCCGTGTTCTATGCATTGGTCGTGGGCGTGCTGATATACCGCGAGATCAAGATCCGGGACCTGTATGCGATTCTTCGCAAATCGGCCATCTCCTCGTCGATCATCATGTTCATCATCGCCAATGCTGGGTTGTTCGCCTTTTTGATCACCCGCGCAGGCGTGCCCGATGCCATCGGCCACTGGCTGGAGCAGGTACTGCAAAGCCCAGCCATGTTCCTGCTGGGCGTGAACGCGGCGCTGTTCATCATCGGCATGTTCATCGAAACCAGTGCCGCCATCATCGTGCTGGCCCCGATCCTGGCACCGGTAGCCATGCACTTTGGCATCGACCCGGTGCATTTCGGCCTCATCATGGTGGTGAACCTGGCGCTGGGCATGATCACGCCGCCCTTTGGCGTCAACCTGTTTGCCGCCTGTACCGTAGCCCGCATATCGCTGGACCAGATCATCAAACACCTGCTGCCCTTTGTCGGGGTGATCTTGCTGTGCCTCTTGGTGATCACCTATGTGCCGGGCATATCGCTGGGCTTGCGCGATCTGGTCTACCGCTGATCTGGCCCGCTTACATCGCTAAGCCACCGCCCGCCGGTGGCTTTTTTGCGTCTTGGCCAACCCTTTTGCAGGCGCAAGCGGCCAGTTGCCGCTAAAATCGCCGCAGTCAGGAGAGAGTCGCCCCCGTTGGACCCCAACGCGCAGCGCGGCCGCCGAAGGCGCAGGCTACTGCAGATGCAGCTGCTGAACGCTCAGGCAAAAGGACTGGCCCCGCCGCGCAGCCTATGCCTGCCGGCGTTCCCAGCTGGAGAGAGATGGCGCCTGGACGCCATCCACCGAAGGAGCAAGCCCCCAGGCCTCAAGGCGGCGGGTGAATCTCTCAGGTAAAGCGGACAGCAGGGCAAACAGCGTGCAACCGGCAACGGATGCATGCCTTGTTATTTGCCCTGGAGAGTCCATGTCCGCCAACGCATCCGCCCTGCTGTCCACCCCTTTGAACGCCCTGCACATCGAGCTGGGCGCCCGCATGGTGCCCTTTGCCGGCTATTCCATGCCCGTGCAGTACCCACAAGGCCTGATCGCCGAACACAAGCACACCCGCACAGCAGCGGGCCTGTTTGATGTCTCCCACATGGGCCAGCTGCGCCTGATCGGCCCCGACGCGGCCGCTGCCTTTGAAACCCTGGTGCCCGTCGATGTGATCGACCTCGCCATTGGCAAGCAGCGCTATGGCCTGCTGCTCAATGACGAGGGCGGCATTGTCGATGACCTGATGTTCTTCCGCGTCTCGGAGCAGGAGCTGTTTGTCATCGTCAACGGTGCCTGCAAGGCGGCCGATATGGCGCTGATCCGCGAGCGCATCGGCCAGCGCTGCCAGGTGCTGCCCCTGCCCGACCAGGGCCTGCTGGCCTTGCAAGGCCCCCAGGCGGCCACCGCGCTGGCCCGTCTGGCACCCGGTGTCGAGCAACTGGTGTTCATGACCGGTGGCGATTTTGATGTGGACGGCATTGCCTGCTTTATCACCCGCAGCGGCTACACCGGCGAGGACGGCTTCGAGATTTCGGTGGCCGGCCACGAGGCCGAGGCGCTGGCGCGCAAGCTGCTGGCCCAGCCAGAAGTGCAACCCATCGGCCTGGGCGCGCGCAATTCGCTGCGCCTGGAAGCGGGCCTGTGCCTCTACGGCAGCGACCTCGATGCCAGCACCACCCCACCCGAGGCGGGCCTGAACTGGGCGATCCAGAAGGTACGCCGCAGCGGCGGCGCCCGCGCTGGCGGCTTTCCCGGTGCGGACAAGCTGCTCGCGCAGATCGACAACCCGGCAACGTTGACGCGCAAGCGCGTCGGCCTGGTGGCGCAAGAGCGCATTCCCGTGCGCGAGCAGGTCGAGATCCGCAACCTGGCTGGCCAAGTGGTCGGCGTGACCACCAGCGGCCTGCTGGCCCCGACCATCGACAAGCCGATTGCCATGGCCTATGTGGAGCCCGCTTTGACAGCCATCGGCACGCAGCTGCATGCGATGGTGCGCGGCAAAGCGGTGCCCGTTGAGGTGGTGGCCATGCCTTTTGTCCCTCCCCGCTATTTCCGCGGCTAAAGTAGCTGCTGGGTGCGGCTGCCCGCACCCGCCTGAGCACAATTCAAGCCTACAAAACTGGAGTATTCCTATGACGATCAAGTTCTCCCGCGACCACGAATGGATCAACAGCGCCGACACCAATGCCGCCATCGTCGGCATCACCGTCCATGCGCAAGACGCGCTGGGCGATGTGGTGTTTGTCGATCTGCCTGAAGTCGGCGCCTCCTTCAACCAGGGCGATGTCGCCGGTGTGGTGGAGTCCGTCAAGGCCGCCGCTGACGTCTTCATGCCGGTGACCGGCGAGATCGTCGAAGTCAACGAAGCGCTGCGCAATGACCCCTCGCTTGCCAACTCCGACCCGCTCAACAGCGGCTGGTTCTTCAAGGTCAAGCTGAGCGATGTGTCCCAGCTCGACGCGCTGCTGGACGAGACCGCCTACAACGACTTCGCCGCCAACGCCTGACGCCCTGGCCCTGCTGCTGGCCTGCCACTGAACATTTTGCGGGCCACCAGCAGGCCAGCCCTCGGGCTGACCCACTTTTTTCCTCGCTGCCAGCGCTCTTTGATACCGCGCCAGCCCCAACCCCTCCATTTACACCGCCTCGGACCATGCTGATGCCCTCCAAAGAGCCCCTCGCCGCGCTGGAAAACGCCAGTGAATTCATCGCCCGCCACATTGGCCCCAGCAGCGCCGACGAGGCCAGCATGCTGGCGGCCCTGGGCCTGCCCTCGCTCGACGCATTGATCGAGAAGGTGCTGCCCGCCTCCATCGTGCGCAGCAAGCCGATGGACCTGCCCGAGCCCGTGACCGAAGCGGCCGCGCTGGCCGAGCTCAAGGTCCTGGCCAGCAAGAACCAGGTGCTCAAGAGCTTTATCGGCCAGGGCTACTACGGCACTTTCACGCCCGGCGTGATTTTGCGCAATATCCTCGAGAACCCTGCCTGGTACACCGCCTACACGCCCTACCAGGCCGAAATCTCGCAAGGCCGCATGGAAGCGCTGGTCAACTTCCAGACCATGGTCTGCGACCTGACCGGCATGCCCATCGCCAATGCCTCGATGCTGGACGAAGCCACGGCCGCTGCTGAGGCCATGACCCTGGCCAAGCGCTCGGTCAAGTCCAAGAGCAACCGCATTGTGCTGGCCGGTGACCTGCACCCCCAGACCATCGAAGTCATCCAGACCCGTGCCGCGCCACTGGGCCTGGAGGTTCTGGTGGCCAACAGCAAGGACGAATGGGAATCGGCCCTGGCCGGCGAGCTGTTTGCCGCCGTCATCCAGTACCCGGCCTCAAGCGGCTGGATTGTGGACTGGAAGGCCGACGTCGATGCCATCCATGCCAAGCAGGCCGCCGCGATTGTGGCCACCGATCTGCTGGCGCTGACCCTGCTCACGCCGCCTGGCGAATGGGGTGCCGACATCGTCGTGGGCAACAGCCAGCGCTTTGGCATGCCCATGGGCGCCGGCGGCCCGCACGCCGCCTTCATGGCCTGCCGCGATGACTACAAGCGCTCGCTGCCAGGCCGCCTGGTTGGCGTCAGCGTCGATGTGCATGGCAACCCGGCCTACCGCCTGGCGCTGCAGACGCGCGAGCAGCATATCCGCCGCGAAAAGGCCACCTCCAATATCTGTACCGCCCAGGTGCTGCCCGCAGTGATTGCCAGCATGTACGCGGTCTACCATGGCCCGGCCGGCCTCAAGCGCATTGCCCAGCGCGTGGCACGCCTGACCGCTATCCTGAGCCGTGGCCTGGCGGCGCTGGGCTTTAGCGCCCGCCACCATGACAGCGCTTTCGACACCTTGTCGCTGCACACCAAGGACGCCACCGACGCCATCCTGGCGCGCGCACTGGCCCAGGGCGCCAACCTGCGCAAGGCCTGGGGCGAGTACCTGTGCATCAGCCTGGACGAAACCTCCAGCCGCGCCGATGTGGAACTGATCTGGAGCATCTTCGCCCAGCCCGGCCAGGCCCTGCCCAACATCGAGGCCATGGACGAAGGCAGCACCTCGCTGATCCCCGAAGCACTGCAGCGCACGAGCGCCTACCTGACCCACCCGGTCTTCAACACCCACCATTCCGAGACCGCGATGCTGCGCTACATCCGCAGCCTGTCGGACAAGGACCTGGCGCTCGACCGCAGCATGATCCCGCTGGGCAGCTGCACGATGAAGCTCAACGCGACCAGCGAGATGATCCCCATCACCTGGCCCGAGTTTGCCAACATGCACCCCTTTGCCCCGGCCGACCAGCTGCAAGGCTATGCGCTGCTCGATGCCCAGCTGCGCGAATGGCTGTGCCAGGCCACCGGCTACGCCGGCATCAGCCTGCAGCCCAATGCGGGCTCGCAAGGCGAGTACGCCGGCCTGCTGGCCATCAAGGCCTACCACGCCTCCAAGGGCGAGGCGCACCGCAATATCTGCCTGATCCCCAGCAGCGCCCACGGCACCAACCCGGCCAGCGCGCAGATGGTGGGTCTGCAGGTGGTGGTCACCAAGTGCGATGACAACGGCAATGTGGACATGGCGGACCTGCAACTGGCCTGCGAGAAGCACAGCGCCAACCTGGCCTGCATCATGATCACCTACCCCAGCACGCACGGCGTGTTCGAGACCCAGGTGAAGGAGCTGTGCCAGCTGGTGCACAGCCATGGCGGCCGCGTCTATGTGGATGGCGCCAACATGAACGCCCAGGTCGGCCTGGCCGCACCGGGCGAATTCGGCGGCGATGTCAGCCACCTGAACCTGCACAAGACCTTCTGCATTCCCCACGGCGGTGGCGGCCCGGGCGTCGGTCCCGTCTGTGTGGTCGAAGACCTGGTGCCCTTCCTGCCCGGCCATGCCACGGCGGGTGTGCCCGGCAAGGTGGGCGCTGTCAGCGCCGCGCCGCTGGGCAATGCCGCCGTGCTGCCGATCAGCTGGATGTACATCCGCATGATGGGCGAGCCCGGCCTCAAGCGCGCCACCGAGACGGCGATCCTGAACGCCAACTACATCAGCAAGCGCCTGGAAGCCCACTTCCCGACCCTGTACGCCGGTGAGCACGGCCATGTGGCCCACGAGTGCATTCTGGATCTGCGCCACTTCAAGGACAGCTGCGGCGTGATGGCCGAGGACGTCGCCAAGCGCCTGATCGACTACGGCTTCCATGCGCCGACCTTGTCGTTCCCGGTGCCCAATACCTTGATGGTCGAGCCCACCGAGAGCGAGAGCCTCTACGAGCTGGACCGCTTCATCGCAGCGATGATCGCCATCCGTGGCGAGATCGCCGACATTGAAGCGGGCCGCGCCGCGCAGGATGACAACCTGCTCAAGAACGCGCCCCACACCGCCGAGACCCTGCTGGCCAGCGACTGGAGCCATGGCTACAGCCGCGAGGCTGCCGCCTACCCGGTGCCTGCGCTGCGCCGCGCCAAGTACTGGAGCCCCGTGGGCCGTGTCGACAACGTCTATGGCGACCGCAACCTGTTTTGCAGCTGCGTGCCGCTGGACAGCTACGGCACCTCGGCTTAAGTCTTAAGATAGCCTTCGGGCTTCTTCCGAAGCGACCCCAGCGGGTCGCTTTTTTACGCCTCTTCCTCCATCAGCAAAAATCAGCCCGGGACTGCACCCGAGCGCGGAGACTTCTTGGCATGGACAGCATCCTCATCATCGTCATGGGCGCAGCGCTCGCCGGCTTTGTGCAGGGCCTCTCGGGCTTTGGCTACAGCATGACGGCCATGGCTCTGTGGGCCTGGACCCTGGAGCCCTCGCTCGCGGCGGTGCTGGCGGTGTTTGGTGGTCTGTGCGGGCAGATCATCCAGGCGCTCAAGGTGCGGCGCGGTTTTGACGGCCGCATGCTCTGGCCCTTCTTGCTGGGGGGGCTGTGCGGCCTGCCGCTGGGCCTGCAGCTGCTGCCCATGCTCGATGCCCAGCTGTTCAAGACCGTGCTGGGCGCGTTGCTGGTCCTCTTCTGCCCGCTGATGGCCTTCTCCCACCGGCTGGGGGGCATCGCATCGGGGCGGCTCAGCCAGGGCCCCGGGCGTGCGCTGGCCAATGGGCTGGCGGGGCTGGCCGGCGGGGCCATGGCGGCGCTGGGTGGTTTTTCGGGCGTGGTGCCCACCTTGTGGTGCCAGATCACCGGCATGGCGCGCGACACCCAGCGCCAGGTGATCCAGAACTTCAACCTCACGATGCTGGCCGTCACCTTTGCCAGCTATGTGGGCACGGGCCTGGTGAGCCAGCGCATGCTGCCGCAGCTGGCGCTGGCGCTGCCGGCCATGGTGCTGCCCTCGCTGTGGGGGGCGCGGCTCTACGAGCGCATCAGCGATGTGGCCTTCAAGCGCGTGGTGCTGGGCCTGCTGACCCTCGCGGGCTTGGCCATGCTGGCTTCGAACTGGGCTTGACGGGGCTTGGGCTGTTGCGAATAAGTGACAGACCCGGCATCACCCATGCCCGGCCTCTGAGGGACGGGCAAAGCACTCCTATAACAATTGTCAGAGTCCCTCGCTGGCGCTGAAAAAGCCCCGGGCCAGCCCCGATAATCCAGTCGGCCTCTCTCCAGCCCAGGCCAGACCGGTGTCCGCATCTGGCCCTGCGCCATGGGAAAGGACACACCCCAACCCATGCCCGCACGACACCCCCAGACCCTTTTGCCCGCTGAAGGAATGGACACCAATGGCCCAGCCCTGGAGTCCATGGTGGCCGGTGCGCGCTCGCTGAGCACCTACCTGGTGCTGCTGATGCTGGCAGCGGCGCTGCCCATCTTGGCCGCGGGCATCTACACGGTGCAGCATGTGGCCCAGTCCTACCGGGACAGCAGCCTCAACCGCATGCTCGACATCACCAGCAACCTGGGCCAGGCAGCCGAGTCCGACCTGCTCAACCGCGCCAGCATGCTGCAGTCCTTTGCGGCAGATGGCAACTTCTCCTCGCCCCGCGCGCTGGACCGCTGGCTGCGCCTCACTGGCATGGCGGCGCCCAGCAGCCTGGTGCTGCTGCGCCCGGGCCAGGAGCAGCCCGACATGGCCTCGTCGGCAGCGCCCGCGCTGCTGCCGATCCAGCGGGCGCTGGCCGATGAGGCACTGCGCAGCAGTGCGCCGGCTTTTTCACAGCTTTTCTTCCAGGACGGCCAGGCGGCAGTGGCGATGGCGGTGCGCGTGGCCGCTGCATCGCCCCAGGTGCTGGTGCTGACCACGCCACCGGCCGAGGTGGTGAGCATCGCGCCCAGCCAGACCAGCGATAGCGTGCTGATGGCCATCACCGATGGCGAGGGCCGGATACTGGCGCGCTCGGCCCATGCCGAGCGCTTTATCGGCACCACCGTGCCCGACTGGGCCAGGCTGCAGGCCGTGGGTGCCCACCGGGGCAGCTTCGAGGCCCTGCGTGCCGATGGCGGCCAGGTGATCTTCAGCTTCTACCAACTGCCCAAGACGCCCGGCTGGGTGGTGGTTGCCGGCGAACCACTGCAAGCCTTCAACGCCCGCTGGCAAACGCCGGTCATCCATATCGTGCTGGCCAGCCTGTCCGCGCTGGCCATTGCGGGCCTGCTCTGCGCCTGGGTCTCGCGCCAGCTGCTGCGCCCCATCCGCCAGCTGACCATCAGCACGCGCACCGGCGCGTCCTATGCCGCAGCCACCGGCGACGGCCAGGTGCTGGTGGTGCAGGAGTATGAAATCCTGCGCCAGAGCCTCAGCCGTGCACGCGCGCGCATCGAGTCGACCTTGGCTGCGCAAAAACAGGTGGCCGCTGCGCTGGCCGCCAGTGAGCAGCGCGCCCGCACCTTGGCCCATGCCGGCGCGTCGGTGCAGTGGAGCCTCGATGCCAAAGGCCGCGCGCTGTCCATCGTCGGTTGGCAGGCCCTGGGTGGCGCGCCCGATGCGCAGGCCCTGCAGCTGGGCTGGCTGCGCCATGTGCACCCCGAGGACGCCGCGCAGCTGCAAAACCAGGCCGTGCCGCTGTTGACCGACCACCGCCACACCTTGGATGTGGAGTTGCGCCTGCGCACCCAGGACGGCGCCTGGCGCTGGATGCGCGCCCGGGGCGCCGCCATTGTGGACGAGCAGCAGCGCATCAGCGAATGGCTGGGCGTGCTCGAAGACGTGGACGACCGCAAGCGTGCGCAGGCCGAGGTCGCCTACCTGGCGCTGCACGACCCGCTCACCGGCCTGCCCAACCGCAGCCTGTTGCAAAAGCCGATCTGCACGCCAGGCGGCACCGCTGGCGCCTTGCTGTATCTGGACCTGGACCGCTTCAAACAGGTCAATGACACCCTCGGCCACGCCACCGGCGACGCGCTGCTGTGCGCAGTGGCCGAGCGCCTGCGTGAGCTGCTGCGCGACACCGACCTGGTGGTGCGCATGGGCGGTGACGAATTTTGCATCGTGCAAAACGCCTCCTCGGCACAAGCCGCTGCCAGCCTGGCCCAGCGGGTGATCGACAAGCTCAGTGCCGACTATGTGATCGAAGGCCAGCGGGTCAGCATTGGTGTGTCCGTGGGCATCGCGCTGCTGACCCAGCCCTCTGACACGCAAGACCCGGACGGCCTGCTGCGCAAGGCCGACAGGGCGCTCTACCAGGCCAAGCAGCAAGGCCGGGGGCGCTATGCGTTCTACACCGAGGCGCTGGGCAGCAGCAGCCCATAACACGCAGGCCCCCTGCCCGCGCTGAAACGAAAAAGCCAGCGCTATGGCTGGCTTCTCTCATCGGTCCGGCTGGCGCCAGTGCCCGCGACTACTTGCCACGGATATAGGTGTTCACCGCGCGGTTGTGCTCGTCCAGGCTCTGGCTGAAATGGCTGCTGCCATCGCCCTTGGCGACAAAGTACAGCGCCTTGGTGTTCTCGGGCTGGATTGCGGCCATCAGCGAGGCCTTGCCGGGCATGGCGATCGGCGTGGGCGGCAAGCCGGCGCGGGTATAGGTGTTCCAGGGCGTATCGGTCTGCAGGTCGCGCTTGCGCAGATTGCCATCGAATTTTTCACCCAGGCCGTAGATGACGGTCGGGTCCGTCTGCAGCAGCATGCCGATGCGCAGGCGGTTGATGAAAACCCCTGCCACCATCGCCCGGTCCTCGGCTCGTCCGGTTTCCTTCTCGACAATGCTGGCCAGCGTCAGCAAATCCTGCGGGCTCTTGAGCGGGCTGTCCGAGGGATTGAGCGACCAGACCGCTTCGAGCCGCTTGTCCATCGCCAGCATCGCGCGGCGCATCAAGGCCAGATCGCTGCTGCCCTTGGAAAACGCATAGGTATCGGGGAAAAACCGGCCTTCGGCCGGCATATCGGGCCGGCCCAGCGCTGCCATGATCTGCTCGGGCGTCATGGCTGCCGTGTCGTGGCGCAGGTGCTCTTCCTTGGCCAGGGCCGCACGCACCTGGCGCAGGTTCCAGCCTTCGACAATGGTCAGCACGCGCTGGCTGTCTTCACCGCGCACCAGGCGCGCCAGCAGGCTGCGCGGCGTCGTGCCGGCGGGTATCTCGTAGTTGCCCGCGCGGATCTTGCGGTCCTGGCCCGAGAGGCGGAACCACCAGTACAGCAGATCCGGATTCACCTCGATGCCCACGGCCTGCACCGCCTGGGCCACCGCACGCGGCGAGGTGCCCGGCTCAATCTCCAGCTCTGCGGTGCTGCCGCCTTTGCCCAGGGCCAGCGGCTGGTTCAACCAGACATAGCCCGCACCGGCAGCGGCCAGTGCCAGCACAACAATCAACATGAATAAACGCTTCACAACCCTACCGCCTCCGTGCAATGGAGCGAGCATCATAATTCACCCCATGACTCAAGCATTACAGGGACACCTTTCGCTCCAGCATTTGGGCGTAATCCGCGCCGAGGGCGCCGATGCCGCCAGCTTTTTGCAGGGCCAGCTCAGCCATGATGTGCAGTTGCTGCCCGTCGGCCAGGCCAGGCTGGCGGCCTTTCTGTCGGCCAAGGGCCGCATGCAGGCCAGCTTTATTGTGATCAAACGCAGCGCAGACGAGTTCTGGCTGCTCCCCAGCCGCGATGTGCTGCCCGCCACGCTCAAACGCCTGTCGATGTTTGTGCTGCGCGCCAAGTGCAAGCTCAGCGATGCGACCGAGGCCGTGCAACTGCTGGGCCTGGCCGGTGATGCCGTGCCCGCCGAAGCGCGCAACCTGGCGCCCTGGCAAGTGCTTGCGCTGGAGGATGCTTCCGTGGTGCGCCTCTATGCCGCAGACGGCGAGAGCCGTGCGCTGCTCGCCGCCCCTGCGGGCAGCACCCTGCCCGCGCAGGCCACGGCCAGCCCCGCCATCAGCGCGGAGGCCTGGCAGCTGTCCATGGTGCAAGCCGGTGTGCCACTGATCACCACACCAGTGGTCGATGCCTTTGTGCCCCAGATGCTGAACTTTGAATCGGTCGACGGTGTGAGCTTCAAAAAAGGCTGCTACCCCGGCCAGGAAGTGGTGGCACGCAGCCAGTTCCGCGGCACCCTCAAGCGCCGCATGTACCGG
>NZ_KE148663.1:0-4352 GCF_000410635.1 Comamonas sp. B-9 | reverse complement strand
GCTCGCCTCGGCCGCGCAGCCCCAGCCGGGCCAGGAGGTCTTTGCCGCCAGCGACGACAGCCAGCCGGTGGGCACCGTGGTCCAGGCCGCTGCCAGCGCATCGGGCTTTGAGGCCCTGGTCTCGATGCAGATTGCGGCCGCCAGCGAGCCGCTGCACCTGGGCAGCAGCACCGGCGCGGCCTTGCAGCTGCTCAGCCTGCCCTATGCGCTGAAGGAAGACATCTGAGCGCGTATTTGTTATCTCCCAAGACAGTAGTAACTGTCTGCTTCATCACAAATACGACAATTTCTCAGTCCAAAAGAGCGCCTCGGCAGCCGTTACAGAATTTTTATGGCATTTGCGCCGCAATTTGCTAAAATTGCAGGACTTTGCAAGCAGGAGCCGCTCAAGCAGCCTCTGCAAGCATGACGGAACAACTACTCAAGCGCATCTTGACCATCACACTTGCCGGGTCTGGGAAACCAGACCCGGCTTTTTATTGGCCAAATTATCGAATCGCTGCATAGGGCCATTGGCAAGACCTGGGGGGCCCGCCCTCGGTCAGCGCAGCGTTTTCCGCATCGAGATATGGGCAATGCCCGCTTCCTCGTAGGGCTCGCCGACCACCGTGAAGCCGGCGCGGCGGTAGAAGTTCTCGGCCGTGCGCTGCGCATGCAGCTCCACCTGCCGCTTGCCCTGGCGCGCGGCAGCGTCCACCAAGGCATCGAGCACATGGCGGCCCAGGCTGCCACCGCGCAGCGGCTTGGTCACGGCCATGCGGCCAATGCGCATCCCATCGGCACGGTGCTCTTCCTGCGCGCTGGGCAGCATGCGGCCGGTGGCCACGCACATGCCCAGGCCATTGAGCGCCACCGCATGCAGCGCGCTCACATCAAAGGCGTCGGCCTCGATCTCGGCAGGGATACCCTGCTCGCGCACAAAGACCTGCATGCGCAGGCGCATCGCCTCCTGGCCCAGCACATTCCAGCTGCCGGTCTTCAGCTCCACCATCTCTTCGCCCGCTTCAAAGCGCTGCACCATGCGGCGGTAGGCCTCGGGCAGCGGCTGGGGCTGCTGCGCGCTGTCGGCAAACACATAGACCATGGTGGCCGTGGCCAGCAACGTGCCCGCACAGTAGATGGCGGCCTCGTACTGCACCGAGGTGTTGCCCAGCTTGGCCACGCGCAGGCCGATGTCGATCACATCGTCCAGGCGTGCCGAGGCATGGAACTCCAGCTGCGAGGCGCGCAGGAACAGCTCGCCGCCCAGGCGCTGCATGCCCTCCTCGTAAGGCACGGCCAGCTGGCGCCAGTACTCGGACATCGCAATGTCCACATAGCTCAGGTAATGGGCATTGAAGACCACTTTCTGCAGATCGACCTCGGACCAGCGCACGCGCTGGCGGCTGCGGCAGCGAAAATCGGCCAGGCTGGTGGCGGGGGTGTCGAACAGGGTCTGGGAGTTGCTCATGGTGTTGTCGGTATTCTAAAAATTGGCCATCAAGAAACGGGTTGGCTGCAGCGCCGCACTCAGTCAAAGGCTGCGCGCAGCGCCTGGGCCATCTGCGCATGGCAGGCCCGCGCTTCCTTGAGCGCGCGGCCCATTTTCACAAACTCATGGGCGACGCCGGCATAGGTGTGCAGCTCCACATCGACGCCGGCAGCGCGCAAGCGCTCGGCATACATGACGCCCTCGTCCACCAGCGAATCGCATTGCGCCAGGTGGATGCTGGCAGGGGCCAGGCCGCGCAGATCGGGCGCCAGCAAGGGCGCAAAACGCCAGTCGTCGCGGTCGGTCAGCGTGCGCAGGTAGTTGCTGAACATCCAGCTGATCATCGGCTTGGTCAGAATGGGCCCCTGGCTGTAGCGCGCATGCGAGGGCGTATCCTGGTGCGCCGCGCAACCGGGGTAGATCAGCAGCTGCAAGGCCAGGTCGATACCGGCATCGCGCGCGAGAATCGCATTGACTGCCGCCAAGGTGCCGCCTGCGCTGTCGCCGCCCACGGCCAGGCGGCCGGTATCGGCCCCCAGCGCCATGCCTTCGGCTGCCAGCCACTGCAGGGCATCCCAGGCATCGTTGCTGGCGGTGGGAAAGCGGTGTTCGGGCGCCAGGCGGTAGTCCACCGAGACGACCATGCAGCCAGCCAGGTGGGCCAGCTCGCGGCACAGTGTGTCATGCGTGTCCACGCTACCGATCGTAAAGCCCCCGCCATGGGTGAAGAGCAAGACCGGCTGCAGCGGGTCCCAGCTGGCGGCGTAGAGCCGCGCCGGGATCTGAAAACCATCGCGCGCAGGGATATGCAAGTCCTCAACGCGCGCCAGCTCGGGCTTGGCAATCTCCAGCACCCCGGCGCCAATGCCGTAGGCCTGGCGCGCCTCTTGCACCGTCATCTCCCACATGGGGGTGTGCTGGGCGCGGGCCATGCGCTCGACCACGCTGCGCATCGTGGGCGTCAGCTCGGCGATCACATCGGCAGGCATGGACAGTTCGGCGGGGAGATGGGCTTTGGAGCGGGGTGAGGCGTCAGACATACATCGTTGCCCAGCCAGCCGGCATGGGCGCAATTGGGGAACAGGGCCGGCTGATTATCAGCCATTGCCCATTCACAACGGGGCATGTCGGTCACCCAGGTAAAAAGGCCCTGCCAACTTGACAGAGCCCTCCTTCACAGATGCCGGATGCCGAGCTTAGCTACTCGAAGCGCAGCTCCACCGGCTGCGCACCGTCGAGCCCCTTGTACTCCACCCGGATCTGCTGGCCGGGCTGGGGCGGCATCAAGGCCGAGTACGAACCCAGGCTGATCCAGTCGCCCACCTTGAGCCGCTGCCCTTCGGCCTGGAGGGCTTGCGCGAGCCAGACCACGGCATTGAGCGGCTGGCCCATCAGGTCGCCGCCGCGCCCGCCGCCCAGCCGCGCGCCGCTCTGGTCGGTGATATCGACCTGCATGCTCTGCAGCGCATTCAACAGCGCATAGCGCTCGGCGCGGAACTGCGGCACGGGCATCGCGCTGCCCATCACGCCCATGCGCGCGCCTACATTCATCGCCTCGACGGCCGCGCCATCGAGCTGGGCGGGGTTCTCCACCACCAGGTCTGGCAATTCGACAAAGGGGACGATGCGGTCGATGTTGTTGAGCACCTGCAGCGGCGTAGTCGCACGGTTGATGGCACTGCTGGAGACGCGCACCAGCATATCCGCCTCAAACATCGGCCGCGCGCCAAAGGCGGCAGGTACGGTGCTGCGGTTGGGCAGCAGGGCGCCCTCGTACAGCACACCCCATACCGGCTTGTCGGTCTGAAAGCGCTTTTGCATCGCCGCGCTGGTCAGCCCGGCCTTGTAGCCAATGGGCTTTTTGCCCTGGGCCAGCCAGGCGGCATTGAGCTTGTTGCGGCTGCATTTGCCATCGGCCTCGGTCATCGCGGCGGCCGGCGGCACGGGCTGCTTGGCCTCATAGGCCTGCAGCCACTGCGCGACCTGGGCGTCATCGAGGCAAGCGGCCTGGGCCATGCCAGCGCCGGCAGCCAGGCCAGCGGCCAGCCAGAGGGGGGAGAGACGAAAACGCCAAGCAGGGTGCATCATCCAAAGTCTCCTGTTCCAAGTACCTGTTCTGAATGCGGCCAGAGAACCTGTCTACGATCTCAGAGACCGCCCCGGACACCAACATACCACCCCCCTCGCCCGCCCCGACTAGGGAAAGCGCGCAGCCCGCCCGGCCTGGCGCCAATGGCCCCCTTTTGCTTGATGCAGGTCATGCCGCCATAGCCACAAAGCAACAGACGCTATAGTATTTGCAGGACCAAGGGACCCTCTGCAAAACTCCCTGCCGTGGTCTAAACGCGGACTCGGGCGATCCGCTGCGTTGTCTTCCTTGTCAATAGCTCGCTATTGACTGCAAAAGACGCCTTGCGCCTCATCCCGATCCGCGTCCATCCCATTGGGCGAGGATTTTGCAGAGGATCCCTAGCCACAACAGGAGACCCAACATGCGCACTGTTTATGAGCCGGCCAGCGCCGTGCAAGCCCATGTTCTGCAGGACGTGCTGCGCCAGCACGGCATCAGCAGCTTTGTCAGCGGCGAGCACCTGCAAGGCGCGATCGGCGAGCTGCCCGCCGGCAGCCTGGTGCGTTTGCTGGTGGACGACGCCGACTGGGCTCCTGCACGCCGCGCGCTGGAGGAATGGGAGCGCGCACCGCTGATCGACGATGCCGAGCTGGCGCAGGCCGATCCCAGCCTGGCCGATCAGCCGCAGCCAGGGCCCGCCCATGAACCGCGCTTTGACCTGGCCTGTGATCCGGGCGCGGACACGAGCGCTCCAGGTCGCTACAGCGACGCCGCCCGTTGGTACCCCTGCTGGTGGGCCGCCGGCGCCGC
>NZ_KE148662.1:407-2210 GCF_000410635.1 Comamonas sp. B-9 | reverse complement strand
GCATGGCCACGCTCATGGCTTGGCCTTCAGCGGGGCGATATCCCCCCAGTACGCGCCTTGCATCGGCAGCGCCGGCAAGAAGCGCTGGTTGATCTCGGCCATCGTCGCCTGCGGGTCCACATCGGCAAAGCGCTCGGGGTAGAACCACTTGGCCATGGCCTCGATCGCCAGGATATTGGTGGGCGCATCGTAGAAGTTGTGCCACAGGCCATGGGCGTGGCCCGCGCGCACGGCGCTCAGCATCTCAAAGCCGGGGCGCTGGGTCAGCTCGCGCAGGCTGCTGCCCAGTTCCGCGGCACTCACCCCTTCGCCGGCCCGCACCATCGGGCGGCTGCCCTGGGGCCGGCTGCCAGTGGCGATGTAGACGGCCGGGTCCTGCGCGATCAGCGCCTCCTGGTTCAGATCGCCAATCGCGCCGGGGATCTTGCCTGCCGCAATGTTGATGCCGCCAGCGGCGTCAATGAACTCGCCCACATTGCCCTTGCCGGCCGTGTGGCAGCAGCCATCCCAGACACCGGCCAGCAGCTCGGCAAACACCAGCGGGCGCTGCTGCGCCGGGATGTCCTTGACGCGGGATTGCACGCGCTGCAAATGCGTCTCGTAGAAATCGGCATAGGCATTGGCCTGCGCCTCGCGCTGCACCGCCCGGCCCAGAATGCGGATGCTCTTGGCGGTATTGCGCACCGGCTGGGCGCGGAAGTCGATGAACACCACCGGCACGCCGGCTTTCTCCAGCGCCTGCACCAGGCTGCTTTGGCGGCCCGGGCCATGGCCACCCAGGCCAAAAATGGCGATATCGGGCTGGGTCGAGACCGATTTTTCGTAGCTGACGCTGTCCTCCGACGTGCGCCCGATCAGCGGAATCTGCGTGATCTGCGCAAAACGCTGCTGGTAGGCCGCCCAGCCATTGGGGTCGGCAAAGGCCAGCTCGCCTTGCCAGCCCACAATGCGCTTCAAGGGCTCAGCGCCCTCCATCAGCGCCAGCGCATACAGAAAGCGGCCCTCGCCCAGCAGAATATGGTCCACCTTGGCGGGGATCTGCACGGTGCGGCCAACGATATCCACCACCGTCGTGCCCTGCACGGCTGCGGCCTCTGCTGCAGGCTGCGCTGGGGCAGCCAGCGCCAGGCTGGTGGCCAGGCCCAAGCCCAGCGCCAATCCCAGCGCGCGCAGGCGCATGCCCGCTTGCGCAGCAGTACAAAAACGGGGCGGAATCCGGGCAGCGGATGCACCTGCACCTGGCAGTGCCGGGGAGAGCTTCAATGCGGTCATGGTCACAACAAACTAGAATGAAAATCGTTCTTATTGATCAGTGAGCCGCCACTCTAATCAGCGCGGCAGCTGCCCAGCTGCCACCGCCCGCCTGATTTGCAATGCCATGTTGTCGCCCCGCCCTCCAACACAATCCATTACTTATCCGGAGAAAACCGTGACGCCCCCGCCCCCCGCCAGCCTGCCCGGCAAGGCCCGCATCCTGGTGGTCGATGACGACCCCGAGATCCGCGAGCTGCTCTGCGACTACCTGCGCGCCCAGGGCATGCAGGCGGCTGCCGTGGCCGATGGCCAGGGCATGTGGGACTGGCTGGCCCGCCACAGCGCTGACCTGGTGGTGCTGGACCTGATGCTGCCCGGCGTCGATGGCCTGGCGCTGTGCCGCAGCCTGCGCGAGCGCACCCCCATCGCCGTGGTGATGCTGACGGCGCGTGGCGCGCTGATGGACCGCATCCTGGGGCTGGAGATGGGCGCCGACGACTACCTGCCCAAGCCCTTTGACCCGCGCGAGTTGCTGGCCCGCATCACTGG
>NZ_KE148662.1:0-378 GCF_000410635.1 Comamonas sp. B-9 | reverse complement strand
GTGCCCGCATCGATGCACGAGCCCGAGCACCTGGCCACCCTGCGCTTTGCCGGCTGGACCTTGAACATGCAAAGCCGCAGCCTGCATGACCCCGATGGCCTGCTGATCAGCCTGGCCCAGTCGGACTACCGCGTGCTCTGCGCGCTGGCGCAGAACCCGCAGCGCACCCTGAGCCGCGACTACCTGGCCGAGTACACCTTTGGCCGCGAGCGCCAGGCGCTGGACCGCGCCGTCGATGTCTGCATCAGCCGCCTGCGCCAGCACCTGGAGCCCCAGCCGCGCCAGGCCCAGCTGCTGCGCACCGTGCGCAATGCCGGCTATGTGCTCGCCTGCGAGGTCGAGACGCTGGCGTGAACCCCGCCGCTGCCACCCCAGGCC
>NZ_KE148661.1:8447-51887 GCF_000410635.1 Comamonas sp. B-9 | reverse complement strand
TGGGCGGCATCCTGCACCAGGCCGGCCATGGCCTCCACCCGGGCCAGCACCATGCGCGCCTCCTGCACCAGCGCCAGGCCAGCCGCGGTGGGCCGCATGCCTCGGGGCAGCCGCTCCATCAACGGCGTGCCCATCTCCGCCTCCAGCTGCTGCAGCAAGCGCGTCAGCGGCGGCTGCTGCATGCCCAGCTGCTGCGCAGCCCGGGTCAGGTTGCCACATTCGGCAATGCAGACCAAGGCCTTCAAATGTCTCAGCTCCATCCAGCAATACCTCAAAAGTATGGATAAGGTTTTTATAGCGCATTTGTCAGCATGGGTAAAGCGCACTACAGTGCCCAGCACCACACAAGGAGAACCCCATGACCTGGTCCGCCCAGCAATACAGCCAGTTTGAAGCCGAACGCACCCGTCCCGTGCGCGATCTGGTGGCTGCCATTCCGAACACCGAGGTGCAGACCGCGATCGACCTGGGCTGCGGCCCCGGCAACTCCACCGACGTGCTGCAAGCCCGCTACCCCAGTGCCACTGTGACCGGCCTGGACAATGACGAAGACATGCTGCGCGCTGCACGCGAGCGCCTGCCGCAGACGCCGTTTGCGCTGGCCGATATTGGCAACTGGCAGGCTGCGCCGGCCGTGGATGTGATCCTGGCCAATGCCAGCCTGCAGTGGCTGCCTGACCATGCCCGCCTCTACCCACAGCTGCTGCAGCAACTGCACGCCGGCGGCAGCCTGGCGGTGCAGACGCCCGACAACCTGCAAGAGCCCGCCCATGTGCTGGCACGCGAAGTGGCCGCACAAGGCCCCTGGGCCTCGCGCATCGGCGCGGTGCGCCACCCCGACCGCCACAGCCTGGACTGGTACTACGCACTGCTGCAGCCGCTGTGCCGCCGGGTCGATGCCTGGCGCACCACCTATATGCACCCGCTGGCCAACCACGAGGCGGTGGTGGAATGGTTCAAGGGCTCGGCGCTGCGGCCATTTTTGGCGCAGCTCGATGCACAGGAGAAGACGCAGTTCCTGGCCGACTACCTGGCCGCCATCCGCCAGGCCTACCAGGCGCTGCCCAGCGGCACGGTGCTGCTGCCCTTCCCGCGGATCTTTATCGTGGCCACTCGTTGATCTAGACCTTGGGCATCAAGCCTTGGGCAACTGCGGCGGCGTGACCAGGTCATCCAGGCTCAAGCCCTTCTCGCGCAACAGCGCTTCGAGCAGGGGTTTGAGTTGGCCCAGGCTCTCATCCACCGCTTCGCGCACGGTGTCGACGACGACCTGGGTTCTGCGCTCGATCTCGATGTTCAGGCGGTCGCCGGCGCGCTTGTCGCCAAAGACGGTCATGCGCAAGGTCTCGGGAATCAGCCAGACCTCGAACCAGCCTTCCTGGCGGTTCACCTCGGCGACGGTCAGGCTGGCGCCATTGATGGCGATATAGCCCTTGGCAAACACATAGCGGCGAAAGGCCTCGGGTACCGCCACGCGCATCACATGGTTGTTGTCGAACTGGCGCACCTGCGCCAGGGTGCCGGTAAAGTCCACATGGCCCGACAGCGGGTGGCCGCCAATCTCGGCGCCATCCTTGGCAGCGCGCTCCACATTCACTGGCGAGCCCAGCTCCAGCGCGCCCAAGGTGGTGATGTTCAGGCTTTGCTGCATCACATCAAAGCGGGCATGGCTGGCGTCCAGCAGCTCGGTCACCGTGAGGCACACGCCGTCGTGCGAGACGCTCGCTCCTATCGCCAGGTCTTCGCAAAAGCCCTCGGGGAAGGCCACGGTAAAGCTCCGCAGCCCCGGTTGGTCGTCGATCGCGCTGATGCGCGCCACTGCCTGAATAATGCCGGTAAACACAGCCCACTCCTTACGGCACTGGCCAGCCTTGGCCAGCTGCTCACTCAAAAAAACAAAACCCGCCCGCCGCCCCTGGATTGGATGGCTCTGAGCGGGCTGGAAGCTATTGAACGGCGCGGGATCAGGACCCTGCCACCTTCATGCGGTTGACCAAGATACTGCCCAGGGTCTTGGAGCCGGCGTTGTACTCGTCGGCGCCCACGGCCTCGATGCCCTTGAACATGTCCTTGAGGTTACCGGCAATCGTGATCTCTTCGACCGGGAAGGCGATCTGGCCGTTTTCGACCCAGAAACCACTGGCGCCGCGCGAGTAATCGCCGGTGACCGGGTTCACGCCCTGGCCCATCAGCTCGATCACAAAGAGGCCCGTGCCCAGCTTTTGCAGCATGGCATTGAGGTCGTCCGACGGGCGCGTCTTGGTCGAGTAGAAATGCAGGTTGTGGGCGCCGCCGGCGTTGCCGGTGGTGCGCATGCTCAGCTTGCGGGCCGAATAGGTGGACAGGAAATAGCCGGCCACCTTGCCGTCCTCGATCACCGAGCGCTTGGCCACGCGCACGCCTTCGTCGTCATAAGGCGCGCTGCCCTTGCCGCCGATGATGAACGGATCTTCGATCAGCTGGATATGCTTGGGGAACACCTTCTTGCCCAGCGAATGCAGCAAGAAGGAGCTGCGGCGGTAGAGCGCGCCGCCGCTGATGGCCTGCACCAGCGAGCCCACGAGGCCAGCAGCCAGCGGTGCATCGAACAGCACCGGGCATTCGGTGGTGGCAATCTTGCGCGCGCCCAGACGCGAGAGTGCGCGCTCGGCAGCGTAGCGGCCCACGACGGCCGGATCGGCCAGATCGCCCGCACGGCGCATGCTGCTGTACCAGGCATCGCGCTGCATGTCGGCCCCCTTGCCGGCAATCGGCGCGACCGACAGGCTGTGGCGCGAGCTGGCATAGCCGCCGGCAAAACCATTGGTATGGGCGCTGTAGAAATGGCTTTGCTGGGCCGAAACACCGGCCCCTTCGCTGTTGGTGATGCGCTTGTCGGTGGCAAAGGCTGCGGCCTCGCACTGCAGCGCCAATTGGGCCGCCGCCTCGCTGTCAATGGCCCAAGGATGGAATAGCTCGAGCGCACGGTGCTCGGCTGCTGGCACAATGTCGGCTGCGTCGGGCAGACCTGCGATAGGGTCCTCGGCGGTGAAGCGTGCAATGTCATAGGCCGCCTGCACGGTGCGCTGCACTGCTTGGGCAGAGAAATCAGACGTGCTGGCGTTGCCACGGCGTTTGCCCAGATAGACCGTCACCCCCAGTGATTTGTCCCGGTTGCGCTCCACCGTCTCCAGCTCGCCTTTGCGCACACTCACCGACAGACCGGAGCCTTCGGAGGCATCGGCCCCGGCGTCACTGGCCCCCAGTTTTTTGGCATGCGAGAGCGCCTGCTCGACGAGATCTTTGAAAAATGCGCGGCTGTAGCTGAAGCCGGACTCAGCCTTGGCATCGCCTTGGCTGTTAGAGCTGGATACGGATTTATTCATACTGCCCGCTATGATACTGATAACCGCCATCGCCCAGGCACTGCGCCGGGCGATGGCCTTTTGAACAAAAGCATTTAACCATGTCACGCAAACCCAAAAAAGGCTATTTCGTTCGCGGCAAGTTCGTGGCCGAAGGCAGCGAGCTCGATATCGAACTCAAGGCCGAGCTCAAAGGCACGACCGAGTCGAGCAAATCCGATCTGAAAAAAGAGATGGATGAGCTGCAAGACCTGGGCAAAGAGCTGCTGACCTTGCGCAGCGATCTCTTCAAGCGCCTGGAATTGCCCGAGATCCTGGCCAACGCGTTGGCCGAAGCCAAGCGCATCACCAATTTCGAGGGCAAGCGCCGCCAGATGCAGTACATCGGCAAGCTGATGCGCAAGCTCGAAGACAGCGAAGTTGCTGCCATCAATGCCGCCCTGTCCGAGCAAAAGGAAGGCTCCAGCCTGGAAAAGGCCCTGCTGCATGCGGCCGAGCAGTGGCGCGACCGCATGATCGTCAGCGACGACGCCGTCGCCCAGTGGATCAATGAAGCCCCCGATACCGACATCCAGCAGCTGCGCTCGCTGGTGCGCCAGGCCCGCAAGGACATGCCCGGCGCCCATGAGGCCAATGTGCAGGAATCGACCGGCCAGGCGCCCCGCAAGGGCCGCGCCTACCGTGAGCTGTTCCAGCTGGTGCGCGACCATGTGATGGCCGCCCACAGCGCCAGCCGCAGCAGCGCCGATGCGCCCGAAGACGGCGATGACGACGATGACCAGGCCTGATGGCAGCGCAAGGGGTCCGGCCATGAGCAACACCTGCGACAGCGTCAAGATTGGCCTGGTCTCCATCAGCGACCGCGCCAGCCGTGGCGTCTATGAAGACAAGGGCCTGCCTGCGCTGCAGGACTGGCTGGGCCGCGCGCTGCGCAACCCGCTGCAGTACGAGACCCGCCTGATTGCCGACGAAGAGGCACTGATAAGCCAGACCCTCATCGAGCTGGTGGACGCTGGCTGCGCGCTGGTGTTGACCACCGGCGGCACCGGCCCCGCGCCACGCGATGTGACGCCCGAAGCCACCCTGGCCGTGGCCGACAAGGTGATGCCCGGCTTTGGCGAGCAAATGCGCCAGATCAGCCTGCAGTTTGTGCCCACCGCGATTTTGTCGCGCCAGGTGGCCGTCATCCGGGGCAGCAGCCTGGTCATCAACCTGCCCGGCCAGCCCAAGGCCATTGCCCAGACCCTGGAAGGCCTGAAGGACGCCGAAGGCCAGCAGCAGGTGCCCGGCATCTTTGCCGCCGTGCCCTACTGCGTGGACCTGATCGGCGGCCCCTATCTGCAGACCGACGAAGCGGTCTGCAAGGCATTTCGCCCCAAGGGCGCCGAGCGCCCCAGCGCGGGCTAAACGCTCTACAACACCGATACCCGCCCAGAGCGCGAAATGTGTACACAGTTTCGCGCTCTTTGCATTGCAGCGAGCCAATGTCCCAGCTCTTTGCGGCGGCGCCGCCAGCGGGCACAGGCAGCGGCATTTTTTGGTTAAATGCTTGCTTGCCACTTTGCCGCTCCCCTCTTCTGAGAGGCGGTGGTTCTTCATTTCGGCGCCTTAGCCCCCACCCGCTTCTTCCTCCGCCCGCAGGGCCAGGCAGCGCTTGCTGTGATCGCGGCCCAGGGCAGCGCCCAGCGCCCCATGCAAAAGTCACCCGTTACGCTCACCCTGCTGTTTGCCCTGTGCACCATGATTGGTCCGCTGGGCATCGATACCTACCTGCCCTCTTTCCATGCCATCGGACAGGAATTTGGCGCCACGCCGATAGCGGTGCAGCAGACGCTGAGCGTCTATGTGTTTGCGATGGCCAGCACCATGCTGTTCTACGGCACGCTCAGCGACACCTTTGGCCGCCGCCGCGTGCTGATGGTCTCGGCCATCGGCTACTGCATCACCTCGCTGGCAGCGGCCTTTGCCGGCTCGATCGAATCGCTGGTGCTGATGCGCCTGGTGCAGGGCCTGTGCGCCGGCTCAGGCATGGTCATCGTGCGTGCCATGGTGCAAGACCAGCACCAGGGTGCCGAGGCGCAGCGCATGATGGCGCTGGTGATGATGGTGTTTGGCCTGGCCCCTGCGCTGGCGCCCGTGCTGGGCGGCTGGCTGCAAAGCCATGGCGGCTGGCGCTACAGCTTCTATTTCCTCTCGGGCTTTGGCGCGCTGCTGGCACTGCTGATCTGGCGCCAGCTGCCCGAGACGCTACCGCCCGAGCGCCGCACGCCTTTGAAGCTGCGCGTCATTGCCGGCAACTACCTGCAGGCGCTGCGCAACCGCAAATTCCGCACCATGCTCATTGGCCTGGCGCTGATGGCCGGCGCCAACTCCATCTACATCAGCTCCGCAGCCGAGTTTGTGATGACCATCCTGGGCAAGGACGAAACTGCGCTGGGCTGGCTGTTCATCCCGCTGATCGCCGGCACCATGCTGGGCTCGGCCGTCTCCAGCCTCTTTGCCCGCCGCATCCCAGCTGCTCTGCAAAAACGCATCGGCTATGCCTGCCTGCTCATCGCCTGCGCCAGCAACCTGCTCTACAACAGCCTGACGCAACAGCCCAGCGTCCCCTGGGCCGTCCTGCCAATCACGCTCTACACCTTTGGCATCTCACAGCTGATGCCCATCCTGACCTTGGAAGCCATGGGCCATTTCCCCCAGATGCGCGGCCTGGCTTCGTCCTTGCAGGGCTTTAGCCAGATGATGGTCTTCACCATCATCTCGGGCCTGGTGGCGCCGCAGCTCTTTCACAGCGGCCTGTTGCTGGCGCTGGGCCTGGCAGTCACGGTGCTGCTGGGGATGGCGGTGTTTGCCTGGGCATCGCGCATGCCGGATGCACGGGGGGTTGGGCAGGTGGTTTGAGTTCCGTCTTCGGCGATCAAAAGATTGCGCTACCAGCTCTGCGCATAGGGATACACATCATGGGCCCAGCTGATGCCAAGCGCGGCCATCTCCATCAGCAAATCGGGCGGCAACACGATAGCGTAGTTGCGCGCGCTGAAGCTGCTGATCTGTAACACCAAGCGCCCACCTTGACCCTGCAATAGAAGCAGAAAATGCTTATGTGGACGCAGCAGCTCAAGCACTGCAGAAATCGCATCCTCAGCAGCATCGTCTGAGGACATATATTCGCCCCGCTTGAATGGATCGGCGCTCCAATAGCTTTCAGCATGAATGCCACCCAGAAGACGCCCCTTGGGGGTTTTGCGCGGCTGCCCCGCCATGCAGAAATGCGTGGGCTCCAGCCTCAGTGTCTCGGTGACTATCTGCGGGTCAATGCTTGGATGCCAAATACGGAAATCCAGCTTGTAGGAATAAAGTTGCATCTGATCCATATCATCAAAATCAGCTAGCAATCTAGCCGACTTTGCGACGCATCGGAAGTGCCCTGACGCACCCTACCGCTTGCGCCATGCCTGCGCTTGAAAAAAGCCGCCAGGGCACCCCAAGGCGCCACTGGCGGTCAACTACCCATCAAACCCTAACGATCAAACCAGCGCCTTGCGCTTGCGGCGCCAGGCCAGCAGGCCCATGCCGCCCGATAGCAGCGCGAGTGCTGCATGGCCCAAGGTAGGCACGGGGGTGGCGGTAGCGCCAGGGGTGCCAGGCGTGCCGGGGTCATCGGCCAGCACGGCCACACCACCCGGATCGCGGATGACGCCATTGGCCAGCAGGTCGTCGTCGCCGGTCTGGCCGTCGGTGAGGGTCAGGATGACCTTGTTGCCGCTGATCGTGGCGTTGGGGTAGGCATACCAGTGGTCCTGGTTGTTGTCGGCGGTCTTGCCAAACTTGTAGTACTTGGCATTGGCCGGCAGCGCCTGCGGGTAGGTCATCTCTACCGTGGCGCTCTGGCCTGGCTGGCCACCGGTCAGCTGCAGGCTGACGACGCCAAACGGAAAGCTCAGGCCACTGGGCGCGGCCGCTGCCGGGCTTACGGCCACCGCTTGCGCGGCATCAAAGGCCCACAGGCCCGTGCCGCCGCCTTGCACGGTGGCTTGCATCTCGCCGTCCTTGCCGATGGGGGTCAGGGATGCGCTGGCCGGCTTGGCCACAAAGTCAAAACGCACCTGGCACTGCGCTGCAATCGTGCCGGTGGTGTAGGCCGTTTGGTCGGCATTCCATTGGCCGGCCGGGCAGGTACTGCCTGCCGCCAGGCCCACCAGCTGGTAGCCCGGTTGGGGCACCACGGCGCAGGTGCTGGTCTGGCCGGGCACAGCGCTGCTGCAGCTTACATGACCGGCAGCAGGTGCATTGGGTGTGCCCACCACGCCATCGCTGCCATCGCCCACCACCAGGGTCAGCGGCTGGCCCATGATCACATAGCTGTAGGTGCCATCCATCTGGTAGCGGTAGCCGGGCATGACGATGGCCGTGCCTGCGCTGCTGAAGCTGAGGCCTCCTTTGCCATCGGGCACTGCCGTAGCGGTACCGCCCAGGTATACCAGCTCGGTGGCGGTAGCATCGCTTTGCGCACGCAGTTGGGTGGTCAGGGTCACACCCAGGCTCAGCGGCTCGTTCAAGGCCAGTGCGCCCGTTTGGGGCTGGGCAGCGATCTCGACCGGGAAGTTGCTGGCCAGGTAGGCGTGGTCGGTGGTGATGCCGTTGGTGCCCCAGCTGTAGTACTTGTAGAAGTCAGTGGCCGTATTCACTGTCCAGGGCCAGAAGGTCACGCCCCGGTGCTTGGCCGCTTCCATCGTGCTTTGGCGAATGGCGGTGTAGCTGGGGTTGAAGGTCGAGGAGTTGGCCTGGGTCGCTTCCAGCACATTGCGTACGCTGGCCGGCACATCGGCGCTGTCGGCAATGCTGTTGAGGAAACCGCCCGTCAGCTCGGGCATTTGCTCGCCGCTGCGCTTGAGCTGGTCGGCAATGAAGGAGATCGCAACCGACTGGTCCGCCACCCCCTCTTCGGCCATTTCCTTCTTGAGCTGGGCAATGATGCGCGGGTTGCTGCTCTTGAGCTCGATCACATGGGTGATCGGATTGTTCTTGAAGGCCTGGAAGTACTCGCGCATGGTGGGCACTTTGTAGCCCTTGGTTTTGCTGGCAAGGGCTTTAACCTGCGCCAGCGTCATATTCTCGATAGCTCCAGTGCCATTGGTAGTGTTGTCTACTGTCGCGTCATGCATGATGACCAGGTGGTCATCGGTGGTGATGTAGATGTCGTTTTCCACGGCATCGGCACCGGCAGCCACTGCCGCCTTGGCGCTTTCCAGCGTGTTCTCGTCCTCGCGGCTGGGCATACCCCGGTGGCCGATGACCAGCGGCTTGCGCAGCAAGGTGTTGGCGGGCAGCTTGCGCAGCACCTCGGCGTAGGCGGCGCTGTTGGCAGAGACGACGCCGTTGACACCGCTGACCAGCACCTTCGCTGCTTGCTCGGGGGTGGCGGCCTCGGCATTGCTCCACACCGTGATCAGCAGGCGCTGCAGGTGGGCGACAAATGCGCGGGTTGTCAGGCCCTCGGGCAGGATCGCGATCTTGGCGCCCGCCCGGTTGGTATCGCCCACGATGGTCAGCAGATCGGCCTTGGACGTGGTCAGCTTGCGCTCGCTGAAATCCACCGCTGTGCGCAGCTTGGGCAGCGCCACGCGGGCTTGCTTGAGCAGTGCCACATCGCTGGACAGCAAGGTCAGGTCGGCAAGATTGTGCACCTGGTCGGAGAAGGTCACCAGCGCATTCAGGGTCGCTGCATCCTGGATGCGCAACAGCGGAATGGTGTTGCGGTTGGGCTGGGCAAAGTAGGCCGCCAGCGTACCCACCGTGGCGCCGCTGGCGTCAAGCAGATTGAGGGCGCTGTCCAGCGTCCACAGCGCATTGCTGGCGCCGGTGCCAGCCAGCGATTGCAGGCCTTCTGCCGCCTGTACCAGGGTGGGTGCCATTGCCGCTGCGCTGCCGGCGTCCTGCACGGCCACGGGCATATCGAACTCAGGCAGTGGCGTGATCTGCTCGGTCACCTTGATGCTTTTGACACGCATGACGAGGCCGGCAGTCGACATGCCAATGCCCCCGTTGGCCATGTCGGCCGTCATCACCGTATCGTGTAGCAAGGCCCCATCGAGGTACTGGCGCACCCGGTTGCCATAGACCACGACGCTGGCGGTATAGGTTTTCGCGGCGCTGATCGCCTCGGTAAAGGGCTTGGTGCCCTGCACCGACCAGGCATTCGCCTTGCGGAGCGCAAATTCGGTGCCATTGTTGGCCGTGGCCGTCTGGCGAATCGCAAATTGGTAGTAGGGCTCGTGCGCCGGAGAATTTGTGGCGGGCGAGGTGCGGTACATCACACTGCCCCAGCGCGTGGCGTTGTTCTGCTGCTCGAAGCTGAACTCCACATCCACCCGGTAGTTGGACAGCTTCTCCAGCTCCACAGGCAGGAGGACTGCCGTCATCGCAGTGTCATTGGCCTTGCCGTTGATCAGCAGATTGCCGGTGCTGGCATCCATAGTCACCGTGCCCTTATTCCATGAGGCTGGGCGCCAGCCATCAGGCAGCTTGGTCGCTGCCGGGTCATTGAATACATGCTCAGCATAGACCTGGCCTTGCGGGTCAGCGGCGGCCAGCTTGGCCTCTAGTGCCTGGCCAGCGGGGGTCTGCACCGACAGATCTGCCGCTGGCGTGGTTTGTGTGGTGAGGATGAGCAAAGAGGCCATGGCGGCCACAAGGGGTAAGCGTCGCATAGGGATCCCAAAAGAAAGGCGGGAGTGTTGCAACGGCGGGTGACATCCTGATGAAGAAGATTTGACAGAGCCGCTCTTACAGCAGCATGCCCTCTGGACAAATATTCCTATGTGTTATTTGGTATTTATTTGTATTTATTAACTTATCAAATATTCCTCTGCACAGCGCGCCCGGTAACGTGGGTGACAACCGCGGCGCGGCGCCGCGGCTTCTACCCTGTCGCCATCTGGCATCTGCTCTTAGCATGGCTGTTGCACCACCAAAGCAACCCATAACAAAGGAGTCTCGTATGTCAACCCCAACCTCCCTGCGCTTTCGGCCCGCGCTCAGCGCCTGTGCCCTCGCCTGCTGCGCGATCACCGGCACGGCCCAGGCACAGGCACCAGCGCCGGTGCGCCTGGGTTTTCTCACCGATATGTCCAGCCAGTATTCGGACGGCGATGGCAAGGGCGGCGTGACCGCTATCCAGATGGCCATCGAGGACTTTGGCGGCAAGCTCTTGGGCCGCCCGATCGAGCTCTTGTCGGCCGACCACCAGAACAAGGCCGATATCGCCTCGACCAAATCGCGCGAATGGGTCGACACCCAGGATGTACAGCTGCTGATTGCCGGCACCAACACCGCGACGGCGCTGGCCATGGGCCAGGTGGCCAATGAGAAAAAGCGCGTGCTGCTGATCAATGGCGCCTACTCCTCCAACCTGACGGGCAGCCAGTGCTCGCCGTACTGGGTGCACTACAACAGCGACACCACGGCCATTGCGCGCGGCACGGGCCGGGCGGTGTCAGAGCAAGGCGCCAAGACCTGGGCACTCTTGGTCGCCGACTACACCTTTGGCCACACCCTGGAGGCCGATGTGACCCAGGTGGTGCAGGCCCAGGGCGGCCAGATCGTCAAATCGGTGCGTGCGCCTTTCCATGCGAACGATTTTTCGTCCTACCTGGTGCAGGTGCAGGCCAGCAAGGCCGAGATCCTGGGCCTGGCCAATGCCGGCGGTGACTTCATGAACGCGCTCAAGGCGGCGCGCGAGTTTGGCATTACGCCCAAGATGAAGCCCGTGGCGCTGATGGTGTTCGCCAATGAGGTCGAGAGCCTGGGCCTCAAGCTCGCCGGTGGCCTGATGTTCACCGACAGCTGGTACTGGGACCGCTCGCCCGAGGCCCGCGCCTGGACCGACCGCTACTACGCCCGCACCAAGAAAATGCCGACCTCGCTGCAGGCCTCCGACTACTCCTCGGCAATGAGCTACTTCAAGGCCGTGGAAAAGGCGCAGAGCCTGGATGCCGACAAGGTGATGCAGACCCTCAAGTCTATGCCGCTGAACGACATGTTCGGCAAGGGCAAGATCGAGCCCAATGGCCGCTATGTGCATGACATGTACCTGCTGCAGGTCAAGACGCCTGAGGAGTCCAAGGGCAAGCATGACTCGTTCAAGCTGCTCAAGGCGCTGCCGGGCGAGACGCTGTTTGCGAGCAAGCAAGAGGCCCAGTGCCCCATTTGGAAGTAAGCGACTGAACCGGGAAAAGCAGCCTGCAGCCGGGCTGCGCCAATCCTCGGCAGGGTTTGAGGGATAAGGGTTAGCCCTATATTTAAGGGCTATCTCGCCTTTTGCTTGCGCCTGGTCAGAGTGGGGGCATGCGCTGCGCCCCAAGCTGGCAGGACTCTTGCTTGCCCTCTTCCCATGACCCGATACCGCCTCTTTGCCAGCGCAGGCTTTGCGCGCGTGAGCCAACTGACCTCCAACAAATTCCGCTGGGCGCTCAAGACCGGCTCCTCCGGCCATTCCTGGCTGGAGGATGGCATCGCGATGGCGGTCGGCATCTTGCTGATCTCTACCGCCTTGGTGCTGTACAAAAGCGCGGGGCTGCTGACCGGCGGCATTGCCGGCATTGCACTGCTGGGGCACTACGCCACCGGCACCGATCTGGGCCTGCTGTTCTTCTGTCTGAATTTTCCGTTCTACTGGCTGGCGGCCAAGCGCATGGGCACTGCCTTTGTGGTCAAGACCTTTATCGCGGTGGTGGCCACGTCCTGGCTCACCGAGCTGCTGCCGGCGCTGCTTTCCATCTCCTATGTGTCCCAGCCGCTGGCCGGCATCCTTGGCGGTGTGCTGCTGGGCACCGGCTTTTTGATTCTGTTCCGCCACCGGGTCAGCCTGGGCGGCTTTGGCATTCTGGTGCTCTACCTGCAGGAGCGCCATGGCTGGTCGGCCGGCAAGGTGCAGATGGGCCTGGACTGCCTCATCGTGGCCTTCGCGCTGTGGCTGGTGCCGGCCGTGTCGGTCGCCTGGTCGATTGCAGGCGCCGTCATCCTGAACCTGATTGTGGCGATGAACCACCGCAAGGACCGCTATATCGCGGTCTGATGCTCCCGTTGAGCAGCTTCAGTCAAACCCGCGCATCTGCGCCCAGTCGCCAAAGGGTGCGCGGTCGGCGCGCAGGCTGTTGATGGGCGCCGACAGGTCTTCATAGCCCAGCGCAATGCCATAGGCCACACGGTAAGGTTCTGGCGCCTTGAGCACCCGCTCCACCGTGTCGCCATAGCGGCGCCAGTAGCCCTGGGCACAGGTGGCCAGGCCGCTCTCGGTGGCCAGCAGCATGAGGGACTGCAGATAAATGCCCAGGTCCACCCACTGCGCATAACCCATGCGCTCGTCGGCAAACACCAAGAGGCCCACCGGGGCGCCAAAGAAGCGGCCATTCTTGGCCAGCTGCTCCAGGCGCGCGGCCTTGTCCTCGCGCGGAATGTCGATGGTCTTGTACAGGTCCTCACCATTCTTGAAGCGGCGCGTGCGATACGGCTCCCAGAGGTTGGGCGGGTAGGTGTAGTTGTTACCGCCTTCGGGCAACGGCTGCGCGTCCGCTATCGCATCAGTCAGTTCATGCAGCGCATGGCCCGCCAGCGCCACCACCCGCCAGGGCTGCAGGTTGCCGCCCGATGCCGCCTGGGCCGCATCGGCGATCAGGCTGTGCACCTCGTGGGCAGAGGGAGCTTTGGGCAAAAAGGCGCGCACCGAGCGGCGCTCTTTCATGGCTTGCGTGACGTTCATGGCAAAGGGCTTTCTGGCGTTGAAAGGGGCTGGCAGATGGCAGTCCGCAGTTTAGTGCAGCGCAGCAAATGCTGCTGACACCGAGGCGCCAATGCGGCCACCAGGTGGTGGCCGCATGGGGTCAACGCCCGCCGCGTCCTTATCTGGCCGTGGTGTCGCTGGCGATCGGGATGTAGAAATCGCCGCCCGCCCGGTTGAACTCCGCCGCCTTGGCCTGCATACCCACGGCAATGCCCTGCTCTTCGGCCACGCCCTGGTTCTTGGCAAACTCGCGCACCTCCTGCGTGATCTTCATCGAGCAGAACTTGGGCCCGCACATCGAGCAGAAATGCGCCACCTTGGCACTGTCCTTGGGCAGGGTTTCGTCATGGAAGGCGCGGGCCGTGTCCGGGTCCAGCCCCAGGTTGAACTGGTCCTCCCAGCGGAAATCAAAGCGCGCCTGGCTGAGCGCATCGTCACGCGCCCGGGCCCCCGGGTGGCCCTTGGCCACATCGGCTGCGTGCGCTGCAATCTTGTAGGCAATGATGCCCTGCTTGACGTCATCGCGGTCGGGCAGGCCCAGGTGCTCCTTGGGGGTGACGTAGCACAGCATGGCGGTGCCAAACCAGCCGATCATCGCTGCGCCGATGGCGCTGGCGATATGGTCATAGCCCGGCGCGATGTCGATGGTCAGCGGGCCCAGGGTGTAGAACGGCGCCTCATGGCAGTGCTTGAGCTGCTCGGTCATATTGGCCTGGATCATGTGCATGGGCACATGGCCGGGGCCTTCGATCATGGTCTGCACATCGTGCTTCCAGGCCAGCTGGGTCAGCTCACCCAGGGTGGCCAGCTCGGCAAACTGGGCTTCGTCGTTGGCATCCGAGGCGCAGCCCGGGCGCAGGCCATCGCCCAGCGAGAAGCTCACGTCGTACTGCTTCATGATGTCGCAGATATCCTCGAAATGCGTGTAGAGGAAGCTCTCGCGGTGGTGGGCCATGCACCATTTGGCCATGATGGAGCCGCCGCGCGAGACGATGCCGGTGCGGCGCTGGGCCGTCAGGTGGATATAGGCCAGGCGCACGCCGGCATGGATGGTGAAATAGTCCACGCCCTGCTCGGCCTGCTCCACCAGGGTGTCGCGGAAGATCTCCCAGGTCAGGTCCTCGGCCACGCCGCCCACCTTCTCCAGCGCCTGGTAGATCGGCACCGTGCCAATGGGCACCGGCGAGTTGCGCACGATCCAGTCGCGCGTGGTGTGGATGTTCTTGCCGGTGGACAGGTCCATCACATTGTCCGCACCCCAGCGGATCGCCCAGACCAGCTTCTCGACCTCCTCCTCGATGCTCGAGGTCACGGCCGAGTTGCCGATATTGGCATTGATCTTGACCTTGAAGTTGCGGCCAATGGCCATCGGCTCGATCTCGGGGTGGTTGATATTGGCCGGGATGATGGCCCGGCCCCGCGCCACCTCTTCACGCACAAACTCGGGCGTGATGATCTTGGGGATGGCCGCGCCCAGGCTGTTGCCCGCCAGCCGTGCCTCGCGCGCGGCATCGCGCTGGTACTCGGCCATCCATTCGCGGCGGCCGTTCTCGCGCAGGGCCACATACTCCATCTCGGGGGTGATGATGCCTTTGCGTGCATAGTGCATCTGGGTCACGTTGGCGCCGCTCTTGGCGCGGCGCGGCTGGCGCTGCAATGCAGCGGCCTCGGCCCGCAGCTGGGCCACGCGCAGGTCTTCTTCGCCGCGCTTGCCGCCATCATCGAGCGCCACGCGCTGGCGCCCCACATAGTATTGGCTGTCGCCGCGCGCAGCGATCCATTCGGCACGCAGCGCGGGCAGGCCCTGGCGCACATCGATGGCCACGGCCGGGTCGGTGTAGGGGCCCGAGGTGTCGTAGACGCTGACCTGCTCTCCATTGGTCAGCGCAATATCGCGCACCGGCACCTGCAGCTGCGGGTGGATGGCACCGGCCAGATAGGACTTGGTCGACGCGGGAAAAGGCTGGCGCGATTGGGCCAGCAGTTCGCTAAAGCGTTCGGCATCGGGGGCATCACCGGTGGCGGGGATGAACAGGGACTCAGGGGCGTTCATGGCAGTCTCCTCAAAGCGGTTGATTTCATCGAACGCTCCGAGACGTGCCGGCCCTCTTCTGCTGCAACACGCCAGGCATGGCTGCTTGGCCGCAACACGCCCATCGACTACACCCCGGCCCGGCCGTGCTGTGCGTGGTGCCAGGGCCGCTGTTGGCTGGCCATGGCGGCACCTGTTGCGCGCTGACAGGTGTCGTCCCCAAAAAAGACAAAACCCCAGTGCGCGAGGCGCCTGGGGTGTGCGTGGCAGGTGGCCACAGGCGCGTGCCATGCAACGCTGCCTGCCTTCCACCGCTGTGCTTTCAGGGTCCCGCTCTTCTTCCGCCGGCATGAACCGGATCAAGTTCGTCGGGTTCACTACTCAGCAGTCTTGCAACTGCCTTTGGCATCTCAGCGCTTTCGCACACCCCGGAGCTGCGAGCAGTATAGCCGCTTCGCGCCGCGCGCGCAGCCCCGTTTTTGCGCCGCGCTGGTGCTTACCCCAGTAGGCGCGCGCCAAGCAGCCTGCAACCATCGGGGCGCAGCAGCCCACGCGTGCGCCGCACCTGGCAGCCGCACTGCACGCCTGTCTATTTGAACAAGGAGACCTTCCGATGAATGTTCCTGCAATGCCCTCTTTGCGTTCTGCCCGGCCGCACCGGCGACGCGCGATTGCGGCCGCTGCCGCTGGCTGTGTGCTGGCCCTGCTCGCCCAAGGTGCGCTGGCGCAAGACAAGGTGCGGATCGGCTTCATCACCGACATGTCCAGCGTCTATGCCGATGTCGATGGCAAGGGCGGGGCGCTGGCCTTGCAGATGGCGATTGATGACTTTGGCGGCAAGCTGCTGGGCAAGCCGGTGGAGCTGATGGTGGCCGACCACCAGAACAAGGCCGACCTGGCCGCCTCCAAGGCCCGCGAATGGTTTGACCAGCGCGACATGCAGATGCTGGTGGGCGGCACCACCTCCAGCACCGGCCTGGCGATGGCCAAGGTGGCCGAGGAGAAAAAGCGCCTTATCATCGTCAACGGCTCGGGCACCTCGGCGCTGACCAATGACCAGTGCAGCCCCTACACCGTGCACTATGCCTATGACACCGTGGCCCTGGCCAAGGGCACCGGCGGCGCCATTGTGGCGCTGGGCGACAAGGACTGGTTCTTTCTGACAGCCGACTACGCCTTTGGCCATGCGCTGGAGGCCGATACCACCAAGGTGATCAAGGCCGCAGGTGGCCGCGTGGTGGGCGCCGTGCGGCACCCGATCAATGCCTCGGATTTCTCGTCCTTCCTGCTGCAGGCGCAGAACTCCAAGGCCCAGATTCTGGCGATGGCCAATGCCGGTGGCGACACCATCAACACCATCAAGGCCGCGCGCGAGTTTGGCGTGACCAAGACCATGAAGCTCGCTGGCATGCTGCTGTTCAGCTCGGACATCCACAGCCTGGGGCTCAAGCAGACCGAAGGCCTGATGTTCACCGACAGCTGGCACTGGGACCTGAACCCGGAAAGCCGCAAGTTCTCGGACCGCTTCTTCGAGAAGTTCAAGAAGATGCCCACCTCGCTGCAGGCGGCCGATTACTCGGCGATGATGACCTACCTGAAGACGGCCGACCGCATCAAGTCCACCGATTCGGACAAGGTGATGGCCGCGCTGAAGGCCGAGCCCCTGTCCGACTTCTATGCCAAGGGCGTTGTCCGCCCCGATGGCCGCTACGCCCATGAGATGTACCTGATGCAGGTCAAGGCCCCGGCCGAGTCCAAAGGCGCCTGGGATTACTTCAAGGTGCTCAAGACGCTCAGCCCCGACGAAGTCTGGACCACCAAGGCCGAATCCAGCTGCAAGCTCTGGAAGTAAGACCGCCCTCCCCGCCCTCCCCAAAAACAAAGACCCGCGCAATGCGGGTCTTTGACTTGGGCGGGTCTGCAAGCCTCCGCTATTTCTTCTTGCGGTCCATGAAGGCAATCAACTCACCCATGATGCCGCGGCGGAACGCCAGCACGCAGATCACAAAAATCAGGCCGGTCACAATGGTCACCGACTCACCCAAGGTGTTGAACCATTCGACGCCGGTCAGGCGCGACAGCCAGGTGCCGATATCGCCGATCTTGTTCTCCAGCGCGACGATCACGGCCGAGCCGACGATCGGGCCAGAGAGCAGGCCCAGGCCACCCACCAAGGTCATCAGGATGACCTGGCCCGATGCCGTCCAGTGCACGTCGGTCAAGGTCGCAAAGCCCAGCACCACCGTCTTGAGCGAACCGGCCAGACCGGCCAGCGCAGCCGAGATGACAAATGCCAGCAGCTTGAAGCGGTTGACGTCGTAGCCCAGCGAGATGGCACGTGGCTCATTTTCCTTCAGGGCCTTGAGCACCTGGCCGAAAGGCGAATGCACCGTGCGCATGATCAGCAGGAAGGCCAGCACCACGATGGCCAGGGCCACGTAGTACATGGTCCAGTCGCTCTCCAGACTCAGCACGCCAAACAGCTTGCCGCGCGGCACCGCTTGCAGGCCGTCCTCACCACCGGTAAAGGGCATTTGCAGGCAGGCAAAGAACAGCATCTGGGCGAGCGCCAAGGTGATCATCGAGAAATAAATCCCCTGGCGGCGAATGGCCAGCCAGCCAAACACCACACCCAGCAAGGCGCCGAACGCCACGCCGAACAAAATACCCAGCTCCGGCGTCAGGTGCCAGACCTTGATCGCATGGCCGGTGACGTAAGCCGCACCACCAAAGAAGGCGGCATGGCCAAAGGACAGCAGACCGGTGTAGCCCAGCAGCAGATTGAACGCACAGGCGAACAGCGCAAAGCACATCAGCTTCATCACGAACACAGGGTAGGCCCCCATGAACGGCGCAGCGATCATGCCGAGCAGCAGCAACCCATACCCCAGTTTGGCAAACTTCTTGGAATTCATCCCCTCACCTCACTTCGCTTTGCCAAACAGGCCAGCCGGGCGCACCAGCAGCACGATGACCATGATCACGAACACGACGGTGGCCGAGGCTTCTGGGTAGAAGACCTTGGTCAGCCCTTCGATCACGCCCAGTGCCAGACCGGTGACGATGGCGCCCATGATGGAGCCCATGCCACCGATCACCACCACCGCGAACACGGTGATGATCAGGTTCTGGCCCATCAGCGGCGTAACCTGGTAGACGGGCGCTGCCAGCACGCCGGCAAAGGCGGCCAGGCCCACGCCAAACGCATAGGTCAGCATGATCATCAGCGGCACGTTGACACCGAAAGCCTCGACCAGACGGGGGTTCTCGGTGCCGGCACGCAGGTAGGCGCCCAGGCGGGTTTTCTCGATCACATACCAGGTGGCAAAGCAGACGATCAGCGAGGCCACCACCACCCACATGCGGTAGTTGGGCAGCAGCATCACGCCGACATTGGTGGCGCCTTCGAGCAGCTCGGGCGTGTCGTAGCCCAGGCCCGAGACACCGTAGATCGAGCGGAACACGCCCTCGATCAGCAGCGACAACCCCAAGGTCAGCAGCAGGCCGTAGAGGTGGTCGAGCTTGTAGATATGGCGCAGCAAAAAGCGCTCTATCAACACCCCGATAATGCCCACCAGAATCGGCGACAGCAGCAGCATCACCCAGTAATTGACCTGGAAGTAGGATGCCGCCATCCAGGTGAACATGGCACCCAGCATGAACAAAGCGCCGTGGGCGAAATTGATCACGTTGAGCAGGCCAAAGATCACGGCCAATCCCAGACTGAGAATGGCATAGAACGAGCCATTGACCAGACCCAGCAGCAGCTGGCTCATCAAGGCCGGTAATGAGATACCAAAAATTTCCATGAAAAGCTCACGAGTCAGTGAATGAACACAACACGCCTGGCGTCATGCCGCTGCTTTTGCGACCCGGGCCATCAGCGATGGCGGGCAGCTGCAGCCAGCAGCAAAGACGCAGGTTAGGTGTGAGCGGTGCTTACTTCCAGAGCGCGCACTTGGATTCGGCCTTGGTCGTCCAGACCTGGTCCGCAGGCAAGGTGGACAGAACCTTCAGGTAATCCCAGGGCTTCTTGGATTCGGCAGGCGACTTCGCTTCGACCAGGTACATGTCGTGCGCGTAGCGGCCATCGGGGCGGATCACGCCCTTGCCGTAGAAGTCGTTCAGTGGCGTGCTCTTCAGGTAGGCCATGACTTTGTCGGCATCGGTGGTCTTGACCGCTTCGACAGCCTTCAGGTAGTTCATCGTGGCCGAGTAGTCCGCCGCATGCAGATCGGTGGGCATGCGCTTGGTCTTGGCGAAGAACTTGTCGGCGAACTTGCGTGTCTCGTCGTTCAGGTCCCAGTACCAGCTGGTGGTGTGCAGCAGGCCTTCGGTGTTCTTCAGGCCCATGCTGTGGATGTCGGAGAGGAAGACCAGCAAGCCAGCGGTCTTCATGGTCTTGTTGATGCCGAACTCGCGCGCGGCCTTGATGGCATTGATGGTGTCGCCGCCGGCATTGGCCAGGCCCAGGATCTGGGCCTTGGAGCTTTGCGCCTGCAGCAGGAAGGACGAGAAGTCAGACGCGTTGAGCGGGTGGCGCACCGAGCCCAGCACTTGGCCGCCCTTGGCCTTGATGACGGCCGTGGTGTCTGCTTCCAGCGAGTGGCCGAATGCGTAGTCGGCCGTCAGAAAGAACCAGGACTTGCCGCCACGGTCCACCACCGCGCCGCCAGTGCCCTTGGCCAGCGCCACGGTGTCATAGGCATAGTGCACGGTGTAGGGGCTGCATTGCTCATTGGTCAGTGCCGAGGAGCCCGCGCCGCTGTTGAAGTAGACGCGCTTTTTCTCTTGCGCCACCTTGGCAGCGGCCAGCGCCGTGCCGGAGTTGGTGCCGCCAAACAGCATGGTCACGCCTGCGGTATCGATCCACTCGCGCGCCTTGGAGGCAGCGATGTCGGCCTTGTTCTGGTGGTCGGCCGAGACCATCTCGATCGGCTGGCCCAGCACCTTGCCACCGAAGTCATCGATGGCCATCTGGATCGCGACTGCGCCGTTCTTGCCTTCCACATCAGCATAGAGGCTTGACATGTCGGTGATGAAGCCGATCTTCACCTTTTCTTGTGCCTGGGCAGCGCCTGCGGACAGGGCGACCAAACATGCCACCTGGGCAATGGCTTTGAGCTTTGCTTTCATCTTGTCTCCTAAAAAATATCTGTTCTCAATACATGGCGGCAGTCTGCGCTGCGCCAGGGTTGCAAAAAAGTGGGAGGCTAGACCCCCAGCAAGGTGTTGAGCAAAGGCATCTTGCCTTCGAGCTCGTCGGCGCTGAACTGCTCGACGATCTGGCCGTGTTCCATCACATAGAGGCGGTCAGCCAGTGGCGCGGCAAAGCGGAAGTTCTGCTCGACCATCACCACGGTGTAGCCCTTGGCGCGCAGGCTCACGATCATGCGAGCCAGCGCCTGCACGATGACGGGGGCCAGGCCCTCGGAGATCTCATCGAGCAGCAGCAACTTGGCGCCGGTGCGCAGGATGCGGGCCACGGCCAGCATCTGCTGCTCGCCGCCCGACAGGCGCGTGCCCTGGCTTTGGCGGCGCTCGGCCAGGTTGGGGAACATCTCGTAGATCTCTTCGACCGACATGCCGGCCGAGCCGGTTTTGAGGTCCGGCGGCAGCATCAGGTTCTCTTCGCAGGAGAGGCTGGCAAAGATGCCGCGCTCTTCCGGGCAGTAACCCAGGCCCAGGTGCGCAATCTTGTGCGTGGGCATCTGGATGGTCTCGACGCCATGGATCTTGATCGAGCCCTTGCGCGCTCCGGTCAGGCCCATCACCGCACGCATCGTCGATGTGCGGCCCGCGCCATTGCGGCCCAGCAGGGTCACCACTTCGCCCGGCATCACGCGCATGTTCACGCCATGCAGCACGTGCGACTCGCCATACCAGGCGTGCAGATCGCTGATCTCCAGTGCAGGCACTCCGTTTTTCTCATTCATGTCAGTGCGCTCCCTGCAGCTGGCCGTCGGTGGTTCCCATATACGCTTCCATCACCTGGGGGTTCTGCGACACCGTCTGGTAGTCGCCCTCGGCCAGGATCGCGCCGCGCTGCAGCACCGTGATGCGGTCTGCAATCGTCGAGATGACCTTCATGTTGTGCTCGACCATCAAGATGGTGCGGCCAGCCGAGACCTTCTTGATCAGCTGGGTGACGCGCTCGACGTCCTCGTGGCCCATGCCCTGGGTGGGCTCATCGAGCAGCATCAGCTCGGGCTCCATCGCCAAGGTGGTGGCAATCTCGAGCGCACGCTTTTGGCCATAAGGCAGGTTCAAGGTGATCTCGTCGGCCAGGTGCGCCAGGCCCACCTCTTCGAGCAAGGCCACGGCGCGGCCATTGAGCTTGTCCAGGGTGCGCTCGCTGCTCCAGAAGTGGAAGGACGTGCCCAGCTTGCGCTGCAAGGCGATGCGCACGTTCTCCATCAGGCTCAGGTGCGGGAACACCGCCGAGATCTGGAAGGAGCGGATCACGCCACGGCGGGCAATCTGCGCCGGCTCTTCACTGGTGATGTCCGTGCCGTTGAAATGGATGATGCCCTTGGTGGGCGTCAGAAACTTGGTCAGCAGGTTGAAGCATGTCGTCTTGCCGGCCCCATTGGGGCCGATCAGCGCATGGATCGAGCCCCGCTGCACCGACAGGTTGACATTGCTGACTGCTGTGAATCCCCGAAACTCCTTGGTGAGATCTCGGGTTTGAAGAATGACATCACTCATGGGCACCGCACCGCTTCGCTGGAAAAAAGCGCGGCGCCTATTCCGGGTTGGAAATGCACGCCGCTTCGATGCTGCCAATACTAGGAAAGAATACTGCAATGCAACACTGGGGAAAGCCTGTAGGTGAGGCTGCGTACGCGTTAACCCGTGGGCTTTATGCGCTCACTTTTTGATAGTCACCTGAGGGACAAGTGGTCGTCTTTTTGTCATCAAAATCAAGCACGGGCGACAATACACAGGCCCTGCCCCGGCCCATTCATACGCGCTGTGCATCATCGGCGCTGCAGCATGCCAGCCAGGCGGGCTGCTGCCAAGGCGACAGATAAAGCCTATTGCAGGCGGTGCTTGCTCGCTTCGGGCAGCAGCAAGGGCAGCACATCGATGCCCTCATCGACCAAAGCGCGCTGCTCCTCGGGGGTGGCAGTGCCCCGGATCGGGCGGGCATCGACCTCGCCCTCATGCATCTGCCGGGCCAGGTCGGCAAAGCCGCTGCCCACATCGTCGGTGTTGGCTACGATCTGGCGCGACAGCTCCAGCCAGGCCTGTTGCAGGCGCTGGGTATCGCTGAGCGGGCTATGAGGGGCCTGGGATGGCGAGGACGCAGCCGGCGCGCTACCAGGCTGTGCAGGGGCTGCGCTGGATGAAGGTTGCGCAGCAGGCGCCGCTGGGGCCAGGGAATTGGATTTGCGCGCCAGATGCGGCGCGCTCAGGCCTTTGACGATCTCGTGCGAGTTGCACATCGGGCAGCTGAGCCAGCCCTGGCTTTGTTGCTGCTCGAACGCGGCGTCCGAGGCGAACCAGCCCTCAAAGATATGGCCCAAGGGGCAGCGCAGGTTGAAGACCTTCACAGGCTCACCCCGCTCGGCTCACCTTGCGCAGCAGGTACTGGTAGGCAAAACCGGGGAAGGCAAAGGTCAGGAACAAGGTGCCGGTGACGGCATAGAACTCCCAGCCCTGGCTGCTGCGCTGGCCGGCACGGCCTTCGAGCAGCATCGCAAAGGCCCCGATGAGGAAGTACAGCACGACGAGCTCAACCAGGCGGATCCACAGGGCCTTGCCGGCACTGCTGCCGTCATGGCACAGGGGCCCCGCGGCCAGGATGCGTTGGTTCAGAAACGGCAGATTGGCCGCAACAAAGCCCGCCACGATCACCAACCAGATGGATGCAGTGATAGACATGCGGGCTTTGTCAGGCTCGGTTGCCGAGCCGCTTAGCTGGCGAGTGCGCGCAGCACGGCGTCAGAGCACAGCTTCATCAGACCGCCGGGCATGATGCCCAGGATCAGCACCAGCGCGCCATTGACGACCAGCACGGCACGCACGTCCAAAGGTGCATGCACCTTGGCGGCGGTGATGGGCTTGTCAAAGTACATGACCTTGACCACGCGCAGGTAGTAGAAGGCGCCGATCAGCGACATGATCACCGCAAACACCGCCAGCGCAATGTACAGGCCACTGCCCGATGCCACCAGCGCCTGCAGCACGGCCAGCTTCGAGTAGAAGCCCACCAGCGGAGGAATACCAGCCATCGAGAACAGGCAGATCGCCATCACGCCAGCGTACAGCGGGCTGCGCTGGTTCAGACCGGCAAAGTCGGCAATCTCTTCGCTCTCGAAGCCTTCACGGGCCAGCAGCAGCACCACACCGAACGTGGCCAGGGTGGTCAGCACATAGCTCACGACGTAGAACATCGAGGCGCTGTAGGCGTTGCCAGCGGTGGCCGCTTCGACATTGCCATTGACCACGCCGGACATCAGACCCAGCAGCACAAAGCCCATTTGCGAGATGGTCGAGTAGGCCAGCATGCGCTTGATATTGGTCTGGGCGATAGCAGCCAGGTTACCGATCAGCAGCGAGAGGATGGCCAGCACGGCCAGCATCTGTTGCCAGTCAAAGGCCAGCGGCAGCAGGCCGTCCACCAGCAGGCGGATCACGATCGCGAAAGCTGCCAGCTTGGGCGCGCCGCCCACGATCATCGTAATGGCCGTGGGTGCGCCTTGGTAGACGTCAGGCACCCACATGTGGAAAGGCACCACACCCAGCTTGAAGGCCAGGCCAGCAACCACAAACACCAGACCAAACACCAGCACTTGGTGGCGGATCAGACCGGAGTTCACCGCCTTGAACACTTCACCGATATCGAGCGAGCCGGTGGCGCCGTAGATCATCGACAGGCCGTACAGCAGGAAACCCGAGGCCATCGCACCCAGCACAAAGTACTTCATGCCCGCTTCCACCGCCGCGGTGTTGTCACGGCGCAGGCAGACCAGCGCGTAGCTCGACAGGGTCAGCAGCTCCAGGCCCAGATAAATGATCAGGAAGTTGTTGCCCGAGATCATCACGTTCATGCCCAGCAGCGCGAGCAGCGACAGGATGAAATACTCACCGCCCTTGAGCATGCCACGGTCACGCGAGTAACCACGGCCATACACCAGGGTCACAGCCATCGCGATGGCCGCAGCGCACTTGAGCCAGTTGCCCATGGCGTCGGAGACGACCATGTTGCCAAAGGCGTAGAAGGTATTGCCATTGCTGGCATAGATACCGGTGATCACCGCCACGACCACCAGGGTCAGCAGCGACAGAATGTAGGTGAGCGTGCGCCCTGCGCTCTTGACGCCCAGGTCCACGATGGTGATGACGCAGGCCATCACCAACAGCACGATTTCAGGATAGATAGCCAGCCAGCTGATGTTATCAATCATCTCAAGTCTCTCAATTCTGTCCGACCATCACAACTTGGACGCAGCGACATGCTTGAGCAGGTCGGCCACCGAGGCACCCATCACATCGGTGAACGGCGCAGGGTAGACACCCATGATCAGCACGGCAGCAGCCAAGATGCCCAGGATTAGGAATTCGCGGCAACCGATGTCCTTGAGCTCGCGCACATGGTCATTGGTCACTGGGCCGAAGTACACGCGCTTGTACATCCACAGCGTGTAGGCAGCGCCCAGAATCAGCGCGGTAGCCGACAGCACACCAATCCAGAAGTTGAACTTGGTGGCGCCCAGGATCACCATCCACTCACCGATGAAACCGGCGGTGCCTGGCAGGCCGCAGTTGGCCATCGCAAACAGCAGGGCAAAGGCGGCGAACTTGGGCATGGTGTTGACCACGCCGCCGTAGGCAGCGATATCACGCGAATGCACGCGGTCGTACAGCACACCGATACACAGGAACATCGCGCCCGACACAAAGCCGTGGGCAATCATCTGCATCAGGCCACCCATGACACCGATGTCATTGAAGATGAAGAAGCCCAGGGTCACAAAGCCCATGTGTGCGACGGACGAATAAGCCACGAGCTTCTTCATGTCCTTCTGCACAATCGCCACCAGACCCACATAGATCACAGCGATCAGCGACAGCGCGATGATGAGCCAGGCCCATTCGTGCGACGCATCAGGCGCGATGGGCATCGAGAACCGCAGGAAACCATAGGCACCGAGCTTCAGCATGATCGCGGCCAGCACGGCAGAACCACCGGTAGGCGCTTCGACGTGAACGTCGGGCAGCCAGGTGTGGACCGGGAACATCGGCACCTTCACGGCAAACGCAGCGAAGAAGGCAAAGAAGATCAAGGTCTGCTCGGTCATCGTCAGCGGCAGCTGGTGCCAGGCCAGAATCTCGAAGCTACCGGCCTTGGTGTACAGGTACAGCAGCGCGATCAAGGTCAGCAGCGAACCCATCAGCGTGTACAGGAAGAACTTGAACGCTGCGTAGATGCGGTTCGGGCCGCCCCAGATACCGATGATCAGGTACATCGGGATCAGCGTGGCTTCAAAGAACACGTAGAACAGCAGACCGTCCAGTGCCGAGAACACACCGATCATCAGACCCGACAGGATCAGGAACGCGCCCATGTACTGGTTCACGCGCTCGGTGATCGACTCCCAGGACGCCAGCACCACGATCACCGTGATGAAGGCGGTCAGCGGCACAAACCAGAAGGAGATGCCATCAACGCCCAGGTAGTAGTTGATACCAAAGCGTGGAATCCAGGACGCCTTCTCGACGAACTGCATCGCCGACGTACCCAGCTGGAAGCCGGTGTACAGCGGCAAGGTGACCAAGAGGCCTATCAGCGCACCGACCAGTGCGATCCAGCGCACCATCTTGGCCTGCTCCTGCTTGCCAAAGGCCAGCAGGACCGTACCAAAGACGATGGGCGTCCAAATTGCAAGACTCAACAATCCCATTTTTCTTCTTCCTTACTTGTTGAGCAGCACGAAGTACGTCATGGCCAGGAAGATACCCAGAATCATGACCAATGCGTAGTGGTACACATAACCCGTCTGCAGCCAGCGCACCAGGGCGGAGATGCGGCCCACCAGCTTCCAGGAACCGTTGACGAGCAGGCCGTCGATCAGGCCTTGGTCGCCCACCTTCCAGAACACGCCACCCAGCACGCGCGAGCCGCGGGCGAAGATGTTTTCATAGACCCAGTCCACACCGTACTTGCCTTCCAGTGCCTGGTACAGGCCGACCTTCTCGCTCATGCGCTTGATGGCGGCAGGAATCTCGGGCTTGACCATGTAGAACACATAGGAGGTCACCACACCGGCCAGCGCCAGCCAGAACGGCGCAGCAGTGAAGCCGTGCAGTGCCATCGGGATCCAGCCGTGGATCTTCTCGGCCAGCTCGGCCATCGCGCCGTGCTTGCTGCCATCGACATAGATGACGCCCTTGAAGAAGTCACCAAACAGCATCGGCATCAGCGCAATCGCACCAATCACCACCGAAGGAATCGCCAGCAGCACCAGCGGCAGGGTCACCACCCATGGCGACTCATGCGGCTTGGCATCGTGGCCATGCCCGTGGTGGTCGTCGTGCGCGTGGTGGTCGTCATGGTGGGCATCGGGGTTCTGGTCGTAACGCTCTTTACCGTGGAACACGATGAAGTACAGGCGGAACGAGTAGAACGCAGTGATGAACACGCCAGCGAGCACGGCAAAGTTGGCAAAGCCGGCGGCAGGCAGGTTCGAGGCGTGCACCGCTTCGATGATCGCGTCCTTCGAGTAGAAGCCCGAGAAGAACGGCGTACCGATCAGTGCCAGGTTACCCAGCAGGAAAGTGATCCAGGTGATGGGCATGTACTTGCGCACGCCACCCATCCAGCGGATGTCCTGGTTGTGGTGCATGCCCATGATGACCGAGCCCGCGCCAAGGAACAGCAGTGCCTTGAAGAACGCGTGCGTCATCAGGTGGAACACCGACACCGAGTAGGCCGACACGCCCAGTGCGATGGTCATGTAACCCAGCTGCGACAGCGTGGAGTATGCGATCACGCGCTTGATGTCGTTCTGGATGATGCCCAGGATACCCATGAACAGCGCGGTGATCGAGCCAATCACGAGGATGAAGTTCAGGGCTGCGTCAGACAGCTCATAGAGCGGCGACATGCGCGAGACCATGAAGATACCGGCGGTCACCATGGTGGCCGCGTGGATCAGTGCCGAGATGGGGGTAGGACCTTCCATCGAATCGGGCAGCCAGGCGTGCAGCGGGAACTGGGCCGACTTGCCCATCGCACCGATGAACAGGCAGATGCAGATCACCGTCATCAACGACCAGGTCGAGCCCGGCAAGGTCATGCCGCTCAGCTCATTGGTCTTGGCGAAGATTTCGGTGTAGTTCAGGGTGCCGGTGTAGGCAGCGATCAGGCCGATACCCAGGATGAAGCCGAAGTCACCGACACGGTTGACCACGAAGGCCTTCATGTTGGCGAAGATCGCGGTTTCCTTCTTGAAGTAGAAACCGATCAGCAGGTACGACACCAGGCCCACCGCTTCCCAGCCGAAGAACAGCTGCAGCAGGTTGTTGCTCATCACCAGCATCAGCATGGAGAAGGTGAACAGCGAGATGTACGAGAAGAAACGGTCATAGCCGTCGTCTTCCGCCATGTAGCCCATCGTGTAGATGTGCACCATCAGCGACACAAAGGTCACCACGCACATCATCATCGCGGTGATGGAGTCGATCATGAAACCGATCTCCATCTTCAGCGACCCGACGGTCATCCAGGTGTAGAGCGTCTGGTTGAAGGTCGCGCCTTCAAACACCACGCTCTGGAAAGTCATCGCAGAGATGACGAAGGCAATGAACACACCCAGGATGGTGAGCGTGCGGCTGCCAACGCGGCCGATGCGGTTGCCGCCCAGGGCGGTACCGAAAATGCCTGCCAGCAAAGATCCTGCCAGGGGCGCCAGAGGCACCGCCAACAGTGTTGAAGCAGAAAGGGTTTGACTCATTCTTCTTAACCTTGCAAGTATTGGTGCCTCAACCCTTCAGGGAGTTGAGATCTTCCGCATCGATGGTGGACTTGTTACGGAACAGCAACACCAAGATTGCCAAACCAATTGCCGACTCCGCCGCCGCAACGGTCAGGATGAAGAACACGAAAATCTGGCCGTGCATGTCTCCCAGGTAGTGGGAGAAGGCGACAAAGTTCGTGTTCACTGCCAGCAGCATCAACTCGATGGCCATCAGCAGCACAATCAGGTTGCGGCGGTTCAAGAAGATGCCGACCACGGACAGGGCGAACAGCATGGCGCCCAACGTCAGAAAATGACCCAGAGTGAGCGTCATACCTTCTTCTCCTCGACCTCAGCGGCGGGCTGCACCACAGGGGCAGCAGGCTTGCTCGCTTCGACTTTGACCAATTGCAGGCGATCCGAAGCACGCACGCGCACTTGCAGGGATGCATCGATAGCCTTGGAGTCCTTGCGTTGGCGCAGGGTCAGGGCAATCGCGGCAATCATCGCCACCAGCAAGATGACCGCAGCCACTTGCACAGGGAACAGATACTCGGTGTAGAGCATGGTGCCCAGCGCCTTGACGTTGCTGTATGGCACCACCTTGCCAGCCGCATCCACCACCGCTGGGATGGCCTTGGGCGCGTCGATGGCGCTGAAGCCGCCGATCAGCACCACGCCCATCTCGAATGCGACGATGGCAAAGATCACTGCAGCGAGCGGGAAGTTCTTCCAGAAGCTCTTGCGCAGCTGGTCGATGCGGATATCCAGCATCATCACCACGAAGAGGAACAGCACCATCACGGCGCCCAGGTAGACCATCACCAGCACGATGGCCAGGAACTCAGCCTTGAGCAGCAACCAGATACCGGCCGCCTGAGAAAACGCCAACATCAGGTGCAGCACAGCGTGCACCGGATTTGGAGCAGTAACCACTCGGAATGCCGCATACAGCAGCACTACCGAGAACAGATAGAAAAAACCAGTTGTGACATCCATGTGGGGCTCTTTTCGATCAGTCTCCAAGTGCCGCGTTAGCGGTACTTTGCGTCCGCAGCCTTGGCTGCAGCAATTTCAGGTTCGTAACGGTCGCCCACGGCCAGCAGCATTTCCTTGGTGAAGTACAGGTCGCCGCGCTTTTCTCCGTGGTATTCCAGAATCTGGGTTTCCACGATGGAGTCAACGGGGCAGCTTTCTTCACAGAAGCCACAGAAAATGCACTTGGTCAGATCGATGTCATAACGGGTGGTGCGGCGCGAGCCGTCATCACGCACATCGGACTCGATCGTGATCGCCATCGCAGGGCAGACGGCTTCGCACAGCTTGCAGGCAATGCAACGCTCTTCGCCGTTTTCATAGCGGCGCAGCGCGTGCAGGCCACGGAAACGGGGCGACAGCGGCGTCTTCTCTTCGGGGAACTGGACCGTGATCTTGCGCGCAAACGTGTAGCGGCCGGTCAGGGCCATGCCCTTCATCAATTCCCAGAGCATGAAGCTCTTGAAGAAATCCTTCACCGAGAAAGAGCGGGGAGAAACTGCAGTAGTCATGTTGTATTCCTCCGCTTATTTCCAGATGTTCCATGGCGACAGCAACCAGCCGCCGACAAAGACCAGGTACACCAGGGTGACGGGGATGAAGATCTTCCAGCCCAGACGCATGATCTGGTCATAGCGGAAACGTGGGAAAGTAGCGCGGATCCAGATGAACATCGACACCACGAGGAAGGTCTTGGCAGCCAGCCAGATCCAGCCTGGGATGAAGGACAGGAAATCGAACGGTGGCAACCAGCCGCCCATGAACATGATCACGGCCAGGATGGACACCAGCCACATGCTCGCGTACTCGGCCAGGAAGAACACGGCAAAGCCCATGCCCGAATACTCCACCATGTGACCGGCCACGATTTCCGCTTCGCCTTCGACGACGTCGAAGGGGTGGCGGTTGGTCTCAGCCACGGCCGAGATCAGGTAGACGATGAACATCGGGAACAGTGGCAGCCAGTTCCACGACAGGATGCTGGCACCCGACGATGCCATCATGCCCTTGCCCTGGGCCAGCACGATCTCGGTCAGGTTCATGCTGCCGGTGACCATGATCACCACCAGGAAGCAAAAGCCCATCGCGATTTCATAGCTCACCATCTGGGCCGATGCGCGCAGCGCGCCCAGGAAAGCGTACTTGGAGTTCGATGCCCAGCCGGCGATGATCACGCCATAGACTTCGATCGAGGTAATCGCCATCACCAGCAGCAGGCCCACATTCACATTGGCCAGCGCCACATCGGGGCCGAAGGGGATGACCACCCAGGCTGCCAGCGCAGGCATGATGGCCATGATCGGGCCCAGGCGGTAGAGGCCCGAGCTCGCCGCCGTCGGCGTGATGATTTCCTTGGTCATCAGCTTGAGGCCGTCGGCCAGAGGCTGGAGCAGACCAAAAGGGCCGACCCGGTTGGGGCCGTAACGCACTTGCATGAAGCCCAGGAGCTTGCGCTCCCACAGGGTCAGGTAAGCCACCGCGCCCATCAAAGGCAAGACGATGCACAGGATCTTGACCAGGTTCCAGATCACGGGCCAGACCAGGGTCGCCCACCACTCTGCCGCGATCAGGGTCAGACCGCCGTTGTAGATTGCGTCGATCATGCTGCCACCACCTCCGAGGATTGGCGGGCATCCGCCGTCATTTGCAACGACGGCGCGCGACGCACGATGCCATCGAGTTGGTAGATGCTGGCCACCACCGGCTCCTGGCCTGCAGGTGCCGACACGGCCATGTTGGTCTTGGTGCTGTTGGACAGCAGCTCGGCAGGCACCTGGCCTTGCGAGCCAGTGGCCACGGCCAGCACGTCCTGCGAGGAGTCAAAGGCCATGCCTGCGACATCCAGCAGATTGCCCAGCACGCGCAGCACCTTCCAGCCCGGACGGGTATCGCCCAGTGGCTTGACCACGGCGTGGAAGCTCTGCACACGGCCTTCGGCATTCACGAACGAGCCCGAGGTCTCGGTGAACGGCGCGATCGGCAGCAGCACATCGGCGATGTCCATGTTGGCCTTGAACGGGCTCAGGCTCACCACCATCTCGCAGCCTTGCAGCGCGTGGCTGCCAGCGGCCGTGTCGAATGCGGGCTCGCAGTTCAGCAAGATGGCCGCCTTGACGCCACCGGCGAGCATTTCGCCAGCGTGCATGCCATGGGCCTGGGGCACAGCACCCACCCATTGCGCGCCCACGGTGTTGGCCGCTTCGGTCAGGAAGCCCACGGTGGCACCGGTCTGCGCGCCAATCCAGTTGGCGATCGACAGCAAGGTGCTCGCTTGTGCATGGTGCGCGACGGCATTGCCCAGCAGGATGGCCTTTTGCTCGCCGTTTTGCAGCGCGCGGGCAATCTCGATGGACTCGGGCGTCACGGTACCGGCGTTGTTCGGCGCTTCCACACCCTTGGACTGGGCGAGGGCCGCTGCCACGGAGGACAGCGCATAGGCCCACTGCGCAGCAGGTGTGATCACCTGGTGGGCCAGCGGAATCGCCAGATCAAAAGCCTTGGACTGGATCGCGGTCACCACCGCACCCTTGCGGGCGGCCTGGCGGATACGCTGTGCAAACAGCGGATGCTCCTTGCGCACGTTCGAGCCCACGATCAAGGCCGTGTTCAGGTCCGACAGCGAGGCGATCGAGCGGCCCAGCCAGCGCACGCCTTCTGCCTTGGCAAAATCGGCGTTGCGCAGACGGTAGTCCACATTCTGGCTGCCCAGCGAGCGCACCAGCTCACCGGCCAGGAACAGCTCTTCGAGCGTGCTGTGCGGGCTGACCAGCGCACCCACGCCGCTGGCGCCATGGTCGCGTTGCACGCTCTTGATGCCATTGGCCACGTATTCCAGCGCAGCTTGCCAGCTCACTTCGAGCCACTGGCCGCCTTGCTTGATCATCGGCGCGGTCAGGCGCTCTTCACCGTTGAGCGCTTCGTAGGAGAAGCGGTCACGGTCGGCAATCCAGCATTCGTTGACGGCGTCGTTCTCGAACGGCACCACGCGCATCACCTTGTTGTTCTTGACCTGAACGATCAAGTTGGCACCGGTGGAGTCATGGGGCGAGACCGACTTGCGGCGCGACAGCTCCCAGGTACGGGCGCTGTAGCGGAAAGGCTTGCTCGTGAGCGCACCCACGGGGCAGATGTCGATCATGTTGCCCGACAGCTCCGAGTCCACCGTATCGCCCACCACCGTGGTGATCTCGGCATGCTCGCCGCGGTTGACCATGCCCAGCTCCATGATGCCCGAGACTTCTTGACCGAAGCGCACGCAGCGGGTGCAGTGGATGCAACGGCTCATCTCTTCCATCGAGATCAGCGGGCCCACGTTCTTGTGGAAGACCACGCGCTTTTCTTCTTCGTAGCGCGAGCTGCTGGCACCGTAGCCCACAGCCAAGTCCTGCAACTGGCATTCACCGCCCTGGTCGCAGATCGGGCAATCCAGCGGGTGGTTGATGAGCAGGAACTCCATCACCGATTGCTGGGCCTTGACCGCCTTGTCCGAGGTGGTGCGCACAATCATGCCCTGCGTCACGGGCGTGGCGCAGGCAGGCATGGCCTTGGGCGCCTTCTCGACGTCCACCAGGCACATACGGCAGTTCGCCGCGATCGACAGTTTCTTGTGGTAGCAGAAGTGAGGGATGTACTTGCCCGCCGCATCGGCCGCGTGCATGACCATGCTGCCTTCCGCGACCTCAACCTTCTGACCGTCTATTTCAATTTCAACCATATGCTCACTCGCGATCAGGAAGAAGCAGCGGTCTGCTTTTCAGCAGCGTTGATCTTTGCTTCGAATTCATGGCGGAAATGCTTGATCATTGCGCGCACCGGCATCGCTGCCGCATCGCCCAATGCGCAAATCGTGCGCCCCATGATGTTGCCGGCTACCGAGTCCAGCTTGTCCAGATCCTCGGCGCGGCCGTGGCCGTGCTGGATGCGGTCGACCATGCGCCACAGCCAGCCCGTGCCTTCGCGGCAAGGGGTGCACTGTCCGCAGGACTCATGCTGGTAGAAGTAGGACAGGCGCAGCAGGCTCTCGACCATGTCGCGCGAGTCGTCCATCACGATGACGGCGCCCGAGCCCAGCATCGAGCCGGCCTTGGAGATGGAGTCATAGTCCATCGTGCAGGCCATCATGATGTCCGCTGGCAGCACAGGGGCCGACGATCCGCCAGGGATCACGGCCTTGAGCTTGCGGCCGGTGCGCACACCGCCGGCGAGCTCCAGCAAGGTGGAGAACGGCGTACCCATTGGCACTTCGTAGTTGCCGGGCTTGTTCACGTCACCGCTGACCGAGAAGATCTTGGTGCCGCCGTTGTTGGGCTTGCCGCATTCCAGGTAGGCCTGGCCACCGTTGCGGATGATCCAGGGAACGGCCGCAAAGGTTTCGGTGTTGTTGATCGTCGTGGGCTTGCCATACAGACCAAAGCTGGCCGGGAATGGCGGCTTGAAGCGGGGCTGGCCCTTCTTGCCTTCGAGCGATTCGAGCAAGGCGGTTTCTTCGCCGCAGATGTAGGCGCCAAAACCATGGTGCGCATGCAGCTCGAAGCTGAAGCTGCTGCCCAGGATGTTGTCACCCAGGTAGCCTGCCGCACGCGCCTCTTCCAGCGCCGCTTCAAAGCGTTCGTAGACCTGGAAGATTTCGCCGTGGATGTAGTTGTAGCCCAGCGAGATGCCCATCGCATACGCGGCGATGGCCATGCCTTCGATCACGATGTGCGGGTTGAACATCAGGATGTCGCGGTCCTTGCAGGTGCCAGGCTCGCCCTCGTCCGAATTGCACACCAGGTGCTTTTGGCCGGGGAAGTTACGGGGCATGAAGCTCCACTTCAGACCGGTGGGGAAGCCAGCGCCGCCGCGGCCGCGCAGGCCCGACTCTTTCATCGTGGCAATGACCTGGTCCTGGGTCAGACCCTCGCCACCGTCCTTGCCCAGCAGCTTGCGCAGGGCCTGGTAGCCGCCGCGAGCCTCGTAGTCCTTGATCGACCAGTTCGTGCCATCCAGACCTGCATAGATCTGGGGTTCGATATGGCGGTCGTGGAAGCAGGTTTCCACGCCGGTGGCCTGGAACTGCGACAGAATTTGAGCGGCTGTCGTCACTTGGTGTCCTCCGCTGCGCGCAAGCCGGTCATCAGCTGGTCCAGCTTTTCGTTGTCCATGAAGCTGCACATGTGGCGGTCATTGACCAGCAGCACCGGTGCATCGGCGCAGGCGCCCAGGCATTCCGATTGCTCGATGGTGAACACGCCATCGGCGGTGGTATCACCCATCTTGATGCCCAGCTTGTCTTCCAGGTGCTTGAGCGCCTCGCGGCCGCGACGCAGCTGGCAAGGCAGGTTGGTGCACACGCTCAACTTGTACTTGCCCACCGGGTGCTGGTTGTACATGTTGTAGAAGGTGGTCACTTCATGCACGGCGATCTCGGGCATCTCCAGGAACTCGGCGATCACCGCCTCGCTCTCCTGGCTCACCCAGCCCTGCTCCTGCTGCACGATAGACAGGCAAGCCATCACGGCCGACTGCTTCTGCTCTGCCGGATACTTGGCAACTTCGCGGGCAAAGCGTGCTTTTGTTGCTTCGGTAATCATCGGTCAACGTCTCCAAACACGATGTCCAAGGTGCTCAGCACCATCACGGCATCGGCCAGCATGTGGCCACGGCTCATTTCGTCGAGCGCCGAGAGATGCACAAATCCTGGTGGACGAATCTTCAGGCGGTAAGGCTTGTTGGCACCATCGCTGATCAGGTAGATGCCAAACTCGCCCTTGGGGTGCTCCACCGATGCATAAGCCTCGCCCTCGGGCACTTTGAAGCCTTCGGTGAACAGCTTGAAGTGGTGGATCAGCTCTTCCATGTTGGACTTCATGGCTTCGCGATCGGGAGGCGCCACCTTGTGGTTGCCCGTGATGACCGGACCGGGGTTGGCACGCAGCCAGTCCACGCACTGCTTGATGATGCGGTTGGACTCGCGCATCTCGGCGATGCGCACCAGGTAGCGGTCATAGCAGTCGCCGGTCTTGCCCACGGGGATGTCGAAATCCATGCGGTCATAGACTTCGTAGGGCTGCGACTTGCGCATGTCCCAGGCCAGGCCCGAGCCGCGCAGCATCGGGCCGGTCAGGCCCAGGTTCATCGCGCGGTCGACATCAACCACGCCGATGCCCACATTGCGCTGCTTCCAGATGCGGTTGTCGGTCAGCAGGGTTTCGTATTCGTCCACGCACTTGGGGAAGCGCGCGGTGAAGTCATCGATGAAGTCGATGAGCGAACCTTGGCGGTTGCTGTTCATCTGCTCGATGGCCTTGGCATTGCGCACCTTGCTGGCCTTGTACTGCGGCATGCTCTCTGGCAGGTCGCGGTACACGCCACCCGGACGGAAGTACGCCGCGTGCATGCGCGCGCCGGAGACGGCTTCGTACATGTCCATCAGGTCTTCACGTTCGCGGAAGGCGTAGATCAGAATGGTCGAGCTGCCGCCGTCATTGCCCGAGGAGCCCAGCCACATCAGGTGGTTCATGATGCGGGTGATCTCGGAATACATCACGCGGATGTATTGCGCGCGGATCGGCACTTCCAGGCCCAGCAGCTTTTCGATAGCCAGGCAGTAGGCGTGCTCGTTGCTCATCATCGAGCAGTAATCCAGGCGGTCCATATAGGGCAGCGACTGGATGAAGGTCTTGCTCTCCGCCAGTTTCTCGGTGGCGCGGTGCAGCAGGCCGATATGCGGGTCTGCACGTTGCACCACTTCACCATCGAGCTCCAGCACCAAACGCAGCACGCCGTGTGCTGCAGGATGCTGGGGACCGAAGTTGAGTGTGTAGTTTTTGATTTCAGCCATGGTTCTTCATCGTGAGGTCAGAGCGCCTCAGTGCAGGCCTCCGTAATGGTCTTCACGAATAATGCGGGGCGTGATCTCGCGCTGCTCGATCGTCACGGGTTCGTAGATCACGCGTGCCTGCTCGGCGTCGTAGCGCATCTCCACATGGCCCGTCAGCGGGAAATCCTTGCGGAAGGGGTGACCGATAAAGCCGTAATCGGTCAGGATGCGGCGCAGGTCGTCATGGCCTTCGAAGACAATGCCGAACAGGTCAAAAGCTTCGCGCTCGAGCCAGTTGGCCGAGGCCCACAGCTGGCTGAGGGTGTCGAGCACCGGGAAATCGTCGTCCTGGCAGAACACGCGCACACGCAGGCGCTGGTTCAGGCTGATCGACAACAGGTGCGAGACCACGGCAAAACGTGGGCCATCGGTGCCCACGTCCTTGTATGCGGAGTAATCCACGCCGCACAGGTCCATCAGCATCTCGAACTTGCATTCGGGCGCATCGCGCAGCAGCTGCATGGCTTGCAGGTAGTTCGAGGCCGAGACCTCCACGGTCACTTCACCCAGCGCCAGGGTCACCGAGCGCGCCTTGTCGCCCAGCACGCGGGCGATGGTCTCTTGCAGCACGCTAGGCTGTATCAGTTCTACACTCATTCCAACTCCTAGGCGCGCGCGATCGTGTGGGTGCGGCGGATTTTTTGCTGCAGCTGGATGATGCCGTAGATCAGCGCTTCTGCCGTGGGCGGGCAGCCTGGCACATACACATCCACCGGCACAATGCGGTCGCAACCGCGCACCACCGAGTAGCTGTAGTGGTAGTAACCACCACCGTTGGCGCAGGATCCCATCGAGATCACCCAACGCGGCTCGGCCATCTGGTCGTACACCTTGCGCATGGCCGGGGCCATCTTGTTGCACAAGGTGCCAGCCACAATCATCAAGTCAGCCTGGCGCGGGCTGGCACGGAAGACTTCGGCGCCAAAGCGGCCAATGTCGTAACGCGCAGCGGCCGCGTGCATCATCTCGACGGCGCAGCATGCCAAACCAAACGTCATGGGCCAGATCGACCCGGTCTTGGCCCAGTTCACCACCGAGTCGTAGCTCGTGGTGACAAAGCCTTTCTCCAACACACCTTCAATCATCGTGTACCTTTTTGATTTCCGGTTATTCCCAGGTCAGCGCGCCCTTTTTCCATTCATAGGCGAAACCCACCACCAGAATGGCCAAGAACACGAGAACCGCGATAAAACCAGGCATTCCCACTTCATGCAGCGAAACCGCCCATGGGAAGAGGAACGCAATTTCCAAGTCGAAGAGAATGAAAAGAATGGCGACGAGGTAGTAGCGCACATCGAATTTCATGCGCGCGTCTTCAAAGGCCTCAAAGCCGCATTCGTAAGGGGAGTTTTTCGCCGCGTTCGGGCGATTGGGTCCGAGGATGTAGCCTATGACCAGTGGGCCAAGGCCAACGCCTGCTCCCACCAGGATAAACAAAAGGACCGGGAGGTATTGTTCGAGGCTCATCTTGATGTCTACTCACCGCAGGAGCCAACCCAGGTAAGCACAAGACGCGACCCAGGCAGGCCTTTTATTGTGTTGGTGCCGTCGGCGAGACTCGAACTCGCACAGCTTTCGCCACTACCCCCTCAAGATAGCGTGTCTACCAATTTCACCACGACGGCTGATTTGACTTGTCTGGCAAGCACCGATTGCTTTTGAAACAATCTGCTCACCAGACAGACTCAGATTCTACTCTGTAAAAACCCTGACTTCAGGGATTCTTTTCAAATAGTTGAGTTATTTGCCAGCAGGCTGTGCTGGCTCAGCCGCTGCGGCCGGTGCAGCAGCAGGCACGGAAGCATCGGCAGCAGGCGCAGCAGCGCCAGCGGCTGGCACCGAGGCATCCGCACCAGCGGCGGGTGCCGCAGGGGCTGCAGCAGGTGCAGGGGTCGACACAGGAGGAATGGTCGCATCCACTGGGGCGCTCGACTGCGGGATCGTCGCAGCAGGGCCTTCGAGCACACTACCGGCCGAGGTCGGACGGGCATTGCCCAGGTAGGCCAGCGCCAAGGTTGCGGCAAAGAACACCGCCGCCAGCACGCCGGTGCTGCGCGAGAGGAAGTTGGCGCTACCGGAAGCACCGAACAGGCTGCCCGCGCTGCTGCCGCTGCCAAAGGCAGCACCCGCATCGGCACCCTTGCCATGCTGCACCAGCACCAGGCCAATCATGACCAGTGCTGCCAGCATTTGAATCGTCAACAGAATCGTTACCATCATCTACCCTTTTATCAAACTTGGTCGTCGCCAGCAGCCGCTTGCCCTCAAGCAGCTGCAGCAATAATTTTCAGAAAATCCTGGGCCTTCAGCGAAGCGCCACCGATCAGTCCACCATCAATATCGGGCTGGGCGAGCAGCTGCTCGGCATTGCCCGCATTCATGCTGCCACCATACAGCACCGGCACCTTGGCAGCCTGCGTGCTGGCCGCTGCCAGTTGCGCGCGCAATACAGCATGCACGGCCTGCGCCTGCTCGGGGCTGGCCGTCTTGCCCGTGCCAATGGCCCAGACCGGCTCATAAGCCACGACGATTTCGCTCACACAAGCACCCACCGCATGGATCACCGCTGCCAGCTGGCGCTTGACCACCGCTTCGGTCTGGCCGGCTTCGCGCTCGGCCAGGGTCTCGCCCACGCAGACAATCGGCGTGATGCCGGCAGCCAAGGCCTTTTGCGCCTTGGTCGCCACCAGCGCATCGGTTTCGCCGTGGTACTGGCGGCGCTCGGAGTGGCCGACCAGCGCATAGCGCACCGCAAAGTCACGCAGCATGGGTGCCGACACCTCGCCGGTGTAGGCACCACCATCGTGCGCCGACACATCCTGCGCGGCCAGCGCAATCGCCGAGCCCTGCAGCAAAGCCTGCACCTGGCCCACATAAACGGCAGGCACAGCCACTGCCACATCGCAGCCCGGTTGACCCAGGCCTTGCAGCAACTCGCCCAGCAAGGCTTCGTTGGCAGCCAGGCTGCCGTTCATCTTCCAGTTTCCAGCAATCAGTTTTTTCACAATTGATCCCAGGTCAGCACGATCTTGCCGATATGTTGGTTGGATTCCATCAGCGCATGGGCCTGACTGGCGTGTGCGGCCGGGAATTGGCTGTGGATGATGGGGCGCACCTTGCCCGCTGCCAGCAATGGCCAGACCTTGGCCTGCAAAGCCTGGGCAATCGCCGCCTTGAAGGCCACAGGACGCGGACGCAGGGTCGAGCCGGTGATCTGCAGACGGCGGCGCAGCACCAGACCAGCATTGAACTCGGCCTTGATGCCGCCTTGCACGGCAATGATGACCAGGCGGCCATCTTCGGCCAGCGCCTCGACCTCGCGGGCCACATAGTCGCCCGCCACCATGTCCAAAATCACATCCACACCCTTGCCAGCGGTGATGCGCGCCACTTCGGCGACAAAATCCTGGCTGCGGTAGTTGATGGCCTCGTCGGCGCCGAGCGCCAGGCAGGCCTGGCATTTTTCATCGGAGCCTGCGGTCACGATCACCTTGGCACCAAAGGCCTTGGCCAGCTGGATCGCCGTCACACCAATGCCGCTGCTGCCGCCCTGGATCAACAAGGTCTCACCGGGCTGCAACGCACCCCGGTCAAACACATTGCTCCAGACCGTGAAGAAGGTCTCGGGCAGGCAAGCGGCCTCGACATCCGACAAGCCCTCGGGCACCGGCAGGCACTGGGCCACGGGAGCCACGCAGTACTCGGCATAGCCACCACCGGCCACCAGCGCGCATACGCGGTCACCCAGCTTGAGACCCTGCTCGGCCATGGCCGCCGTGTCTCCCGCCACCACCACACCGGCCACTTCCAGACCCGGCAGGTCCGAAGCACCCGGAGGCGGTGCGTAATGGCCCTTGCGCTGGATCACATCGGGGCGGTTCACACCACTGGCGACCACGCGAATGCACAGCTCGCCCTGCCCCGCCTGCGGCACAGAACGCTCTCCCAGCTTCAACACCTGCGGATCACCAAAGGCGGTGATCTCGACTGCACGCATCTTGTCCACGCTTGTTTCCTCAGCCAATCACAATCAGCACACGCTTTTCAGCAGAAAAACGCACCCAGCGCCAGGCGCATGGGTGCGTCACACAGCAGATTATTGCTGTTGTTGTTGCTGCTGGTCGGCAGCACCGTCCACGCGGGGCTCGCGTGGTTCGCGGTTCTGGCGAGGCGCGCGATCGCCGCGGTCACCACGGTCGCCGCGTGGCTCACGGAACTCGCGTGGTTCACGCTCAGGCATGCCGGCTGGACGGTCCAGCAGCGCCTTCATCGACAGCTTGACACGGCCCTTTTCGTCCGTCTCCAGCACCTTGACCTTGACGACCTGGCCTTCGCTCAGGTAGTCGGTCACCTTTTCCACGCGCTCGTGGGCGATCTGGCTGATGTGCAGCAGACCGTCCTTGCCGGGCAGCAGGTTCACCAGGGCACCGAATTCCAGGATCTTGACGATCGGGCCTTCATAGATCTTGCCGATTTCGACTTCGGCGGTGATCTCTTCGATGCGGCGCTTGGCTTCGTCTGCCTTGGCGCCATCGGTGGCGGCGATGGTGATGGTGCCATCTTCCTCAATGTTGATCTGGGTGCCGGTCTCTTCGGTCAGCGCACGGATGGTGGCGCCGCCCTTGCCGATCACGTCACGGATCTTCTCGGGGTTGATCTTCATCGTGTAGAGCTTGGGCGCGAACGACGAGACTTCGGCCTTGGCTTCGCCCATCGCTTCTTGCATCTTGCCCAGGATGTGCATGCGCGCTTCCTTGGCTTGCGCCAGTGCCACTTGCATGATTTCCTTGGTGATGCCCTGGATCTTGATGTCCATCTGCAGCGCGGTGATACCGTTGGTCGTACCGGCTACCTTGAAGTCCATGTCACCCAGATGATCTTCGTCACCCAGGATGTCGGTCAGCACGGCAAACTTGTTGTCTTCCTTGATCAGACCCATGGCGATACCGGCCACGTGGGCCTTCATCGGCACGCCGGCGTCCATCATCGACAGGCAGCCGCCGCAGACCGAAGCCATCGACGAGGAACCGTTCGATTCGGTGATCTCCGACACCACGCGGATGGTGTAGGGGAACTCTTCCTTCGAAGGCAGGCAAGCGGCCAGAGCACGCTTGGCCAGACGGCCGTGGCCGATTTCGCGGCGCTTGGTCGAGCCCATGCGGCCCACTTCGCCGGTGGCAAAGGGAGGCATGTTGTAGTGGAACAGGAAGCGGTCTTCAAACTCGCCAGCCAGCGCGTCGATACGCTGTGCATCGCGCTCGGTGCCCAGGGTGGAGATCACCAGCGCCTGGGTTTCGCCACGGGTGAACAGGGCCGAGCCGTGGGTGCGAGGCAGCACGGACGAGCGGATCTCGATAGGACGCACGGTGCGGGTGTCGCGGCCGTCGATACGGGGCTCACCAGCCAGAATCTGCGAGCGCACGATGCGCGCTTCGATGTCGAACAGCATGCCGTCGACCTTGACGCCGTCAAAGGCCACGCCTTGCTCGGCAAGACCGGCCTTCACAGCGGCATAAGCCTGGCGGCAGGCCAGCGTACGGGCTTGCTTGTTGCGCAGTTGGTAAGCGTCGCGCAGGGCGGCATCGCCCAGCTCGCCGACCTTGGCGATCAGTGCTTCATCCTTGGCAGGCGCGGCCCAGTCCCATGCGGGCTTGCCGGCTTCGCGCACCAGCTCGTGGATGGCGTTGATGGCGACCTGGCCTTGCTCGTGGCCATAGACCACGGCGCCCAGCATCACTTCTTCAGGCAGTTGTTGGGCCTCGGACTCGACCATCAGCACAGCAGCTTCGGTACCTGCCACCACCAGATCCATCAGCGAATCCTTGCGCTGGGTCTGGCCGGGGTTGAGCACGTATTCGCCGTTGATGTAACCCACGCGGGCAGCACCGATAGGGCCATTGAAAGGAATGCCCGAGATGGACAGGGCAGCGGAGACAGCGATCATCGCAGCGATGTCGGCATCCACTTCTGGGTTCAGCGAGATGGTGTGGATGACCACATGCACGTCGTTGTAGAAACCTTCGGGGAACAGCGGACGGATCGGGCGGTCGATCAGGCGGCTGGTCAGGGTTTCGAGTTCGCTCGGCTTGGCTTCGCGCTTGAAGAAGCTGCCGGGGATCTTGCCCGCAGCGTAGGTCTTCTCAATGTAGTCAACGGTCAGCGGGAAAAAGTCCTGACCGGCCTTGGCGATCTTGGAGCCCACGACCGTAGCCAGCACCACGGTGTCGTCGATGTTGACCAGCACCGCGCCGGAAGCCTGGCGGGCGATTTCACCGGTTTCCATCGTGACCGTGTGTTGGCCCCACTGGAAAGTCTTGGTGACTTTGTTGAATATGGACATAGATTGCTCCTGGTTAAACAGCCAAAAACCTGTCGGTTTTCAGCAGGAGCCGGCATTCAGAACACGATGCCATTCCAGGGAGGTTGAAGGCCTGGAACCCGGGGTTCAGCCCCCTTGGAATGACACAGCTTCGCTCTGTTTGCGCGGCGTTGAAGTAAAAAACGCCTGAGCTAGCGGACTAACTCAGGCGTCTCCATCTCACCCTGGGCTTACTTACGCAGGCCCAGCTTAGCGATCAGTGCAGTGTAACGGTCAGCGTCCTTGGACTTGAGGTAGTCCAACAGCTTACGACGACGGCTCACCATGCGCAGCAGGCCGCGGCGACCGTGGTGGTCCTTGGCATGCGTCTTGAAGTGAGGGGTCAGTTCGTTGATACGAGCGGTCAGCAGAGCCACTTGGACTTCTGGGCTACCAGTATCGTTAGCGGAACGTGCGTTGGCCTGTACAACTTCGGCCTTGATAGATGCGGCGATCATGTGTTTTCCTTATAAGGAACACCGGCTTGCGCTGGCATTCTGGTTACTTGCGCCACAGCCGGAAAAGCTTGTGACGTGCGTCTTGCACCATGCAAAACCCTGCAATTATACCCAATAACTTCTTTTAGGTTTTTAGCCCCAAAACCGCACCAGGGCCGATGCCGCCGCACCCAGCACCACCACCAGCAAAAACGGCGCACGCAGCGCCAGCGCGATGATGGCCACGGCCAGCGCCGCCAGGCGGGCATCGAGCACCAGCTGCTGGCCGCTGACAAGGGTGTTCATGGCGGTCAGGGCCGCCAGCAGCGCAATCGTCAGCGCGCCGGCCACCCGGGCCATGCGCGGGTGGCGCAGCCAGTGCGCGGGCACACCATAGCCCAGCAGCTTGGTGCCATAGGTCACGGCGCTGGCCAGCAGCACCCAGATCCACCAGTGGTTGCCCACGTCAGCCATCGCGTTCATCGTGCGGCCTCCTGCGCGCTGGCGCCCTGTCCGGCCGGGTCGCTGCTGCGCGAGCCGTAACCCCAGGCAGCACCCACCACCGCCGCAATCAAGATAGGCACGCCCGGCGCCACCCAGGGCACCGCCAGCATCGCAATACTGGC
>NZ_KE148661.1:1495-8365 GCF_000410635.1 Comamonas sp. B-9 | reverse complement strand
GGCGGCTACGGCTGCGCCGTCCAGGCCCCAGCGCCCCGGGTCGCCCAGGGCATTGCCCAGCAAGGCGCCCGCGGCGGTGAACAGGTTCCACAGCAGGTAGACGCCCACGCCGGCGGTCCAGAAACCGCGCTTTTGCTCGGCTTTGTCGGTTTGCCCCAGCGCGGTGGCCGCAGATTCATCAATCGTCAGCTGCGCCGACAGCAGGCGCGCCAGGCCGCGCGGGCCCAGCAAGGCGGCCATCTGCATGCCGTAGACCGCATTGCGCACGCCCAGCAGGCTGGCCGCGCCCAGCGCTGCAGCCCCGGCACCACCACCCGCGACCACGCCAACAAACGCAAACTGCGAGCCACCGGTAAACATCAGCAGGCTCAAGGCGCAGGTCTGCCAGACCGACAGGCCTGCTGCCACGCCCAGTGCGCCAAAAGAGATGCCGTACAAACCGGTGGCCACGCTGATCGACACGCCCATGCGCACGGCGGGCGACGACCACCACCCTGAACTGTTAGAAGCCATGGGCGGCGATTGTAGAGGCTGGTGCGCGGCGCGCAGGCCAGTTGCGCGCCGCTGGGACGCATGGGGCACAGGCCACAAAAAAGCCCGCAGGGACTTTGTCCTTGCGGGCCCAGGGCACCTGGCATTGGTAAGCCAGACGCTCAGACGCTTTGCAAACTGGTGCTGTCAATGCCCCGCGCCGCCTCGCGTGCAGTCTCGCGGGCCGAGGCCAGGGCCGGCACGCAAACACCGGCCACCAGGTGGATCAGGGCCTCGGGCACCGCGTTGTAGGCGCCACGCGGGCCCAGGATATTGATGGAGCCCAGCACCTCCCCGCCGTACCAGACGGGGATGTTCAGCACCGCATGCAGGCCCCGGGCAACCAGGTCCTCGGCTTCGGAAAACACGGTGCGGATGTCGGCCTCATCCCGCCCGATATAGGGCAGGCCCTGGTCCAGCACCCGGCCCGACCAGGGGCCCTTGCCGGTGGCCTTGAAGCCGCCCAGCGGGCTGATGGCCTCGTTGGACGAGTAGATGCGGCGCATCAGCTTTTCCTGCTGCAGGTAGACCAGGCCGGTCAGCAGGCCGTAGCCAAACAGCTGCTGGCAGGCCTCGGCAATAGCGGCCCAGTGGCGCTCGGCCTCGCTGCTCTGGCCCAAGGTGTGGGCCAGGCGGCCCAGGACATGGGTGGTGCTCATTGCTGAATCCCTTCCAGGGACACGCCATGGGTGTTCTTGCCAAACAGCAAGATGCCCATGCCGCCAACAAACAGCACGCCGGTCATCAGCGCAAACACGCCGCCAAAGCCCAGCACCGGGTAGGCCGCCCCCACGATGGTGGGCGAGGCAATCGAGCCGATACGCGCCAGCGCCGAGGCCGTTCCCATGCCGGTGGCACGGATGGAGGTCGGGTAGATCTCCGAGGTGTAGGTGTACTGGCCGGCAATCACGCCGTTCATGCCAAAGGACAGCAGCATGCTCAGCAGGATGATTTCCTGGTCGGCACCGGCAAAGGCCAGGCCCAGGGCAGCCAGGCAGGACACCAGCATATAGGCCAGGATGGTGTATTTGCGGCCGATCTTGTCGTTCAGGTAGGCAGCCGAGTAGTAGCCGGGGATCTGCGCCAGGTAGATCAGGATGGTGAAGGAGAAGCTCTTGGTGACCGCAAAGCCGCGCGCCACCAACAGGCTCGGAATCCAGACCAGGAAGGCGTAGTAGCAGAACATCACCGTGATCCAGAACACCCAGACCACCAAGGTGGTTTGCAGGTACTGGGGCTTGACCAAGGTAGCCAGCTTGGCCCAGGCGCCTTGCACGGCAGCGTCGGCGGCCTTGGCAGCCAGGCTCATCTTCACCGGCTCGGGAAGCGGCTTGCCGCTGCTGTGCTTGACCTGTTCTTCAATGGCGGTGCAGATGCGGCTGGCCTCTTCATGGCGGCCCATTTCTTCGAGCCAACGGGGCGACTCGAACAGCGCGCGGCGCATCCACAGCAGGAACACCACCGGCACCGAGGCGATGACCATGATCCAGCGCCAGCCATCGTCGCTCATCGGCACGATGAAATACCCCAGCAGCGCCGACATGACAAAGCCAAAGGAGAAAAAGCCCGCCAGCGCACCGGTAAAGCGCCCCCGGTAGCGGCTGCTGACAAACTCGGCCAGGTAAGGCGCGACGATGGCGCCCTCGGCCCCCATGCCCACACCGGCAATCATGCGCAGAATGTAGAACTCATGGAAGTTGGTAGCAAAGGCATTGATGAAGGTGGCCACGCAAAACAGCACCAGCGCCCACATCATCACGACCTTGCGGCCAAAGCGGTCGCCCAGCATGCCCGAGAGCAGAGCGCCCACCAGAAAGCCGACATAGGTGCTGCTGGCAATCCAGCCTGTCTGAATGCCGGTCAAACCCCATTGTTCGCGCAGCGACGGCAGGATGAAGGCGATGATGCCCGCATCCAGCGCCTCAAAGGCCAGGCCCAGGCCGCCAATGATGAGCAAGGTGAAATGGAAGCGGCTGAAAGGCAGCCGCTCCAGACGTTCGGAAGCGTTATACATATTGTTGTTCTCGCTCAAAGCCCATCAGCAGGCGTTCTTGTGGATGAAGCCGTCGCGCATGATCAGCTTGATCGCCGTGTCATGCTGGGTCAGCACCGAGACATCTTCCAGCGGGTTGCCGTCGACCAGCAGCAAATCCGCATAGGCACTCTCCACCACTTCGCCCAGCAGGCCTTCGTGGTTCAGAATCTCGGCGCCGATCAGGGTGGCCTGCTGCACCACCTTGGCGTGGCCCAGCACCTTGGCGCGCAGCACCAGCTCGTCCGATTGCATGTAGTGCGTCTCGCCCAGCAAATCGCTGCCAAAACCCATCTTCACGCCGGCGGCGTCCAGCACTTCCAGCGCCTTGAGGCCGTTGGTGCGCACCTTGGCAATCTTTTGCACCGACTCGTCGGGCAGGCCGTACTTGGCGCCGTCGTTGGCCAGGCCTTCGTAGGTGATCAGGGTCGGCACCATGTAGGCGCCCTTTTCCTGCATCAGCTTGGCGGTGGGCTCATCGACCAGGTTGCCGTGCTCGATGGTGCGCACGCCGCACTCGATGGCACGGGTGATGGCCTGGGGCGTATACGCATGGGCCATCACATAGGTGTTCGCATTGTGGGCCTCTTCGACGATGGCGGTCAGCTCCGACACCGAAAAGCCCAGGTTGTTGATCGGATCGTTGGGCGAGGCGACGCCGCCCGAGGCCATCACCTTGATCTGGGTGGCGCCCTTCAGGATCTCTTCACGCACCGCCAGGCGGCAGGCATCGACGCCATCGACCACCTTGCCGATATTGCCGATCTTGTAGGCGCAGGAGCAGGGGTCGAGCGTGTCATTGCGCGCCCGGAAATCACCATGGCCGCCGGTTTGCGACAGCGCCTTGCCAGCGCAGAACAAGCGCGGGCCGGCCACCTGGCGCGTACGCACGCCTTCGGCCAGCGCCCAGTCGGCACCGCCGGCATCGCGCACCGAGGTAAAGCCCCGGTCGATCATGCCCTTCATGATGGGCAGCGCGCGCAGCAGCGCCAGCGCATTGGGCAGATTGGCAACCGCACCCAGGTTGAAGCCCGAGGCCATCACGTGCACATGGCAGTCGATCAGGCCGGGCATCAAAGTCATCCCCTTGGCATCGATGACGGTGGCGTCCAGCACCTCAAAGTCTTCGGCACTGATCTTTTCGATCAGACCGTTGCGCACCAAAATGGTATGAGTAGAAGTCAATACGAGATTCCGGGTGTCCAGAATCTTGGCATTGCGGATCAGGGTGGATTGCATAATTGGTTGTGGCGTTCACAGCGCCATGGTTGCCTCTAATGCCCCGAACTCTAGCCAAGCTGCAACAATATGTGGCAATGACATGACGTCATGCATCTGCCAATTCTTCCTACCATCATGAGTGGAGCTCATACCCCATGCGCCGACGCTGCCCCACGATCTCCGAGCTGAATGCCTTTTTGCTGTCGGCGCAGCACCTGTCGTTTTCCAAGGCCGCCAAGGAGCTGTTCGTCACGCAAAGCGCCATCAGCCGCCACATTGCGGGCCTGGAGGCCTACCTGGGCCACCCGCTGTTCATGCGCCGCAGCCATGGCTTGGCGCTGACCCATATTGGCGAGAACTACCTCAAACTCGTGCGCCCGGCGATGGAATCGCTCGAACGCGCCACCACCCAGGTCATCTCCACCGCGCAGAACGCCCATCTGCTCAGCCTGTCGGTTGCGCCCACCTTTGCCGCCAACTGGCTGTTTCCCCGGCTGGAGAGCTTTCGCGTCCGCAACCCGCACATCGCCATCCACTTTGTGCGCTACAGCACCACCGATAGCGCCGAGACCGGCGATGGCTTCGATGCCTCCATCCAGTACGGCTACGGCGACTGGCCGATTGCCGATGCCCAGTACCTGATCGGGCGCGAGACCAGCATCGTCTGCTCACCCAGCTACCTGCAGCAGCACCCGATTGCGCACTTCAACGACCTCAAGCAGTGCAGCCTGCTGCAGCATATCGAGCTGCCCACCTCCTGGGACGACTGGTTCACCGCCTATGCCGGCCCCTATGAAGGCGCACGCATCGGCCCGGGCTTCAACCTCTTCACCCTCATCATCCAGGCGGCCATTGGCGGCCTGGGCGTTGCCTTGGTCCCCAGTTGCCTGCTGCAGGAGTCGCTGGCATCGCACAAGCTGGTGGAGCCCTTTGGCCAGCGCTTTGAAAGCCCACTGGGCTACTACCTCTGCGCCCCCACCTGGCGCAGCGATATGGAAAGCTACCAGCGCTTTGGCGAATGGCTGCAGCAGGAATGCCGCCACCCTCCTACAGCCACTTGATCTGCAGCGGCACCCTGGCCGCTCCCCTTGCTTCTATGCTGGACCCCATCCCTGAACGAAGGAGTCCCTGTGAAGACCCACCATTCCCCTTTCAACAAAATCGCCCGCTCGGTTGCCAAGTTCAGCGGCCACCCCGTCTGCTTTGTCGGCGCCCTCGCGGTCATCGTGCTCTGGGCCCTCAGTGGCCCGGTCTTTGGCTTCAACGACACCTGGCAGCTGGTGATCAACACCGGCACCACCATCATCACCTTCCTGATGGTGTTCCTGATCCAGCCCACCCAGAACAGCGACACCGAGGCCATGCAGATCAAGCTCGATGAGCTCATCCGCGCGATCGAACCGGCCCGCAACCGCATGCTCTCGCTCGAAGAGCTGGACGAAGACGAGCTGGATGCGCTGCGCAAGGAGTTCGACATCCTGGCCGACAAAGCCCGCCAGGCCGAGGAAGCCAAGCGGGACTGACAGCACCCGCTAGAGTCGGTTGTGGGCCGATCAGCCCACCCCACTCAACCCTTGTGCTTGTTCTTAGCCCCGCCCTGGCGCGCCTTGAAGCGCGGGTTCGACTTGCAGATCACATAGATGCGGCCACGGCGCTTGACCACCTGGCAATCACGGTGGCGCTTCTTGGCTTCTTTGAGCGAGGACAGGACTTGCATGGCAGAGCTTCTCCAAAACGGGAACAGAAGCAGAAATGATAATGCATTCTCATTATCATTTCAACCCCATCCGCTGAGATCGAGGTAAAGCGCTGCATCCGCAAGCCTTCGTTCAGGATTCGCCGACGCTCCCCGTCACCGGCAACACAATGCCGGAGATATAGCTGGAGCAGGCCTGCGAGGCCAAAAACACATAGGCGGGGGCCAGCTCCTCGGGCTGCGCGGGCCGGCCCATTTGCGTGTCAGCGCCAAACTTGCGCAGGTCCTCGGGGTTTTTATCGGCCGGGTTCAGCGGCGTCCAGACCGGGCCCGGGGCCACCGCATTCACCCGAATGCCGTGCTCCATCAGGTTCTGCGCCAGCGCTTTGGTAAACGCATGGATGGCGCCCTTGGTCGCAGAGTAGTCCAGCAATTGCTTGCTGCCGCGCAGGCCGGTGACCGAGCCGGTGTTCACAATCGCATCGCCCCGCTGCAGGTACGGAATGGCGGCCTTGACCATGTGGAAGTAGCCAAAGATATTGGTGCGAAAGGTCTCGTCCAGCCGCTCGGTGTTCAGGTCCTCAATATCGGCCGCATGCTGCTGGAACGCGGCATTGTTGACCAGCACATTGAGCGCGCCAAATTTTTTCAGCACCTGCTTGACGGCCTTGTCGCAAAACTGCGGGTCCTGCACATTGCCGGAGATTGCCAGGCTCTGCTGGCCCTCGTCCTCGATCAGGCGGCAGGTTTCTTTCGCATCGTCGTGCTCATTGAGGTAGAGGATCGCCACATTCGCGCCCTCGCGGGCAAACAGCACGGCCACCGCCCGGCCAATGCCCGAGTCGCCGCCGGTGATCACCGCCGTCTTGCCCTCGAGCTTGCCGCTGCCCCGGTAGTTGTCTGCCAGGTAGAGCGGCTGCAGATCCAGCGCCTTCTCATGCCCGGGTTTGGCCAGCTTCTTGCCGGACATCGGCGGCGTGGGCACGGCGTGGCCGGGGCCGGGTGCCGTCTTCTTGCTGCTTGTACCGTCTTTGCTGCGCTTGGTTTTTGGGGACGCCTTGGCCGCCTTGTCCCGGGCATCATTGCGGGTTTGCGCTTGCTGGATGCGCTGCTGCGCAGCTACCACCTCCGCGACCGAGCGCTTTTCTGGCGAAGGCTTCTTGCTGGCGCGCTTTTTGGATTTGCTGGTGGATGGACTCATGCTGAAACTCCTTGGGTCTTGAACTTCAAAAAACAAAACGACATATGAACGAACGGGACGCTGCGGCAAACCGCTGCTACATCAACCTCGACAGCCCTACATGCACTTACCCGCTGACAAGCTTGTCCGACATACGGCCGCCGCAGCGCGCAGTACAAACAAGGCAGAAAGGAGGCCGCCATGCCAACC
>NZ_KE148661.1:895-1485 GCF_000410635.1 Comamonas sp. B-9 | reverse complement strand
CCACCCCCTCCTCCCCCCCCCCACCCGCCGGTGGCACCACCGCCGCCGGATTTGCCCAAGCCCGAGCCCATCGATCCGCCAGACAGCACCTTGCCGATCGAGGAGCCGGGGCATGAACCACCGGTCAAGGATCCGGAACCGGTTTAAACCGGCAACGCAACAGGCCAGCACACCCACCGGTGGCTGGCCTGTTCTTCATGCTTAGTTTTTCTTGGCAGCGGCGTTGCGCTTGCGGGTGGCCGCCGCCTTTTTGGCCGATGCGGAGCGCTCCTCGGGGCTGCGGCTGGCGGCGGCTTTTTTGGCCGCTGCCGAGCGCACGGCCGCCAGCCGCGACCCCGGCCCGGTCGCCTTGCCGGCCAGATCCGGAGAGCTTGCCTCCGCCCGTTTCCTTGTTCACCGTGGCCCAGGCACGTGCTGCGGCTTCATCTTCCGACACGCCCTTTTGCTCGTAGCTTTTCTCGATATGGCGGGCCATGCGTTTTTGCTTATCGGTATAAGCGGACTTGTCTCCTTGGGGCATTGCGGATCTCCTGGGGTGCTGCGTTGAGGCGGGGTGGCGCGGGATGGAGGGGCCTTACTGCGATGGATCA
>NZ_KE148661.1:441-875 GCF_000410635.1 Comamonas sp. B-9 | reverse complement strand
CGGGCCGCCGCCACCGGGCTGGGGCTTCTTGGGGGTGGTGGGGACTGGCTTTTGCGCTTGTGCCGTGGCCAGCGCAAGGTTTGCAGGGGGCAGATGGGGCATGGGGTCCTCCGAGGGCTGAGTCAATGCTTTCAGCCTAGCCCTGGCGCAAGGCGCTGCCTGTCAGAAAAACGCTTTGCTGCCGCTTGTTCCGCTTTACACAGGGCGTAACGGCGATGCGCGTACCTTTGCGCGCTCCCCAGGCCTACACAGCGCAGCCATGGCGCTTGCAACACTGGGCTTTTGCATGCGCTGCCTATGCCGCAGCAGGAGAACCACCATGCCCCAGCCCTACGACCCCAGCCAATCGCATACCCAGCCCCCTATCCCAGGCCAGCCCCAGCCGGCGCCTGATGAGCCGGGTACGTACGAGCCCAGCCCTTTGCATCCCTATC
>NZ_KE148661.1:0-418 GCF_000410635.1 Comamonas sp. B-9 | reverse complement strand
GCACCCCGCAGCACCCCTCCCCAAGGGAGCCGGTGCACCCTTACCCAGGCAACCCCGAGCACCCCTATCCGGGCACGCAGCCAGAGCCCGCGCCCGATACGACGACCGGTCAATCGGTGTGAGTGGATGCAGCGCTTGAGCGGCTGCAGGCTTATTTCTGCGTTGTCTGCAAGAGATCCAGGCGGCGCTGCACCTGGTCGGCCAGCGCCGTATCGCCCAGCTCCCGCGCCAGGCGCTGCTGGTTGATCAGCCAGGCCATCACGGCGCGGCGCCAGCCCTGGGCAGAAGCGGTATCTACCGCCTGGGTGACGACCGCCATGGGCACCGGTCCACGCACGGCCAGCACGCCGGCAGCGACCAGGCGCGAGAGCGGGTCTTCCATAGCCGCCAGCGCAGCGGCTGCCTGCGCAGGCGCCAG
>NZ_KE148660.1:462-672 GCF_000410635.1 Comamonas sp. B-9 | reverse complement strand
CGGAGCGCGTGCACCGCATCATGGTGGCCGTGCCACCCGCACCGCCACCGCCCCAGGGCTACCCGGTGCTCTACCTGCTTGACGGCAACCTGCTGTTCACGCCCACCGCGCAGCTGATGCGCAACCGCTTTGCGCGCGGGCCCTCGGTGCCCACGCAAGGCGCCGTGGTCGTCGGCCTGGGCTATGCCGACAGCCAGGTGCTGGACCTTG
>NZ_KE148660.1:0-231 GCF_000410635.1 Comamonas sp. B-9 | reverse complement strand
ACCCGCCCTGGCAGTTTTCAGCGCTATGTCGCCGCCAGCCCCTCGATCTGGTGGCGCGATGGCTTGGTGCTGCAAGCCTTGCCCGGATTTTTGGCGCATGCCCCCAGCCAGGCGAAGGATGCCCCGCCGCTACGGCTGCTGGTCACGCAAGGCGAGCGCGAAGCGCGGCCTGCAGCGCCATCCACGCAGGCATCGCCGCCCGCGCCATCCGCCCCCGCGAGCGACCCGGCC
>NZ_KE148659.1:29974-47835 GCF_000410635.1 Comamonas sp. B-9 | reverse complement strand
TGCAGCAAGCGCCTGAACGCCTGCGAGCAGGCCATGCCCGGCCTGGAGACATGGCGCAGCGGCAACGATGCCGAGCCCAGCGAGCGCCAGGTGCGCTGCATTCGCGCAGGAGAAGCCGCATGAGCACGACCGACACGCTGGAGCGCCCGGCCGAGCGGGCCACGGCAGCGACTGGCACCACCGCAGCGGCCCAGCCGCTGGTGCGCATCCAGCATTTGAGCAAGCAGTTTGGCAGCGGCGCCCACCCGGTGCGTGCGGTGCAGGATGTCTCGTTTGACATCTTCCCGGGCGAGACCCTGGGCCTGGTGGGCGAGTCCGGCTCCGGCAAAAGCACCATCGGCCGGCTGCTGACGCGCTTGATCGAGCCGACGGACGGCCAGCTGCATTTTCGCAAGCAGGGCGGCGAGACCGTGGACCTGGCGCACCTGGGCGCGAGCGCGATGCGGCCGCTGCGCGCCGATATCCAGATCATCTTTCAGGACCCCTATGCCAGCCTGAACCCGCGCATGCGCATCCGCGATGTGCTGGGCGAGGCGCTGTCCACCCACGGCCTGGCGCCGGGCGCAGCCCGCCAGCCGCGCATTGCCGAGCTGCTGGACCAGGTGGGTCTGCGTCCCGAGCATGCCGAGCGCTTTCCGCATGAGTTCTCCGGCGGCCAGCGCCAGCGCATCGGCATTGCCCGGGCGCTGGCGGTGCAGCCGCGCTTTATCGTGGCCGATGAGCCGCTGTCGGCGCTCGACGTGTCCATCCAGGCGCAGGTGGTCAATTTGCTGGGCGACCTCAAAGACCGCCTTGGTTTGACCTTGCTGTTCATCTCGCACGATTTGGATGTGGTGGAATACCTCTGCGATCGCGTGGTGGTCCTGTATCTGGGCCGTGTGGTGGAGGTGGCACCGACCGAGGCCTTGTATGCACGGCCGCGCCACCCCTACACCCAGGCCTTGCTGGCAGCCGCGCCGATTCCGGACCCGGCCCAGCGGCGCACGATCCCGCTCTTGACGGGAGACCTGCCCAGCCCCAAGAACCCGCCCAGTGGTTGCGTCTTTCGTACCCGTTGCCCGCAGGCCGAGGCGCGCTGCGCCCAGGCTGATATGCAGCTGCGCCCCGTGGCCGAAGGCCATCTGCAGGCCTGCTGGAAAGTCCAAGATTGAGAGAGTGAACCATGCAACCCGATTTTTTGATTGACGCGCGCAGCAAGAGCTACCCGCTGGCTGCTGCCCCCACCCAGGCCTCTGCATTGGCTGCACGCGGCTGGAATGTGTTGCGCGATGACCTGCCTTACCCGCTGGCCGTCATCCGCCAGTCGGCGCTGGCCCACAACGCCCGCTGGATGCAGGACTATGCGGCGCGCCGCCAGATCCAGTTTGCGCCGCACGGCAAGACCACCATGTCGCCCCAGCTGTTTGATTTGCAGCTCAAAGGCGGCGCCTGGGGCCTGACCTTTGCGACCATCTTCCAACTGGCGGTCGGTGTGGAGGCCGGTGCGCGCCGCGCCATCATTGCCAACCAGGTGGTGGCACCGGCCGACCTGGATGGGCTGGACGCGTTGCTGAGCCAGCACGCCGATCTGCGCGTCTGGTTCCTGGTCGATTCGATCAGCCAGCTGCGCTGTATCGAGGACTGGAGCCGTGCACGCAACAGCGCCCGCCGCTTTGACGTGCTGATCGAGGTCGGCATTCCTGGCCAGCGCACCGGTGTGCGCAGCCAGGAGGAGGCGCTGGCGCTGGCCCAGGCCATCCATGCCAGCGGCAGCGCCCAGCTGGGCGGCATCGAATGCTATGAAGGGGGCCTGACCCAGTGCGACAGCGCCCACGACATCCCCGCTGTGGCCGAGCTGGTGCGCCGCGTGGTGGAAATCGCCAAGGCCTGCGATGCCCAGGGTTTGTTGCCCGATGAGGCACCGATTCTGAGTGCCGGCGGCTCGGCTATTTTTGACCTGGTCGTGCCGCTGCTGCAGGGCGCGGGCCTGTCACGCCCCTTTACCGGCGTGCTGCGCTCGGGCTGCTACATCACGCATGACCATGGCAACTACCGGCGCCTGCTCAAGCTCGTCGAGCAGCGCCAAGGCGTGGATGCATCGCTGCAGGCGGCGCTCGAGGTCTGGGCCATGGTGCAGTCCGTGCCTGAGCCGGGCCTGGCCTTGCTCACCTGCGGCCGCCGCGATATCTCCTACGACCTGGAGATGCCCTCCGTGCAGCGCCATGCGCCGCGCGGCAGCCAGGAGGCGCAGCCCGCCCCTGCCGGCTGGACCATCTCGGCCCTGAACGACCAGCATGCCTATCTGCGTTTTGACCCGGCGCAGGGCGCGCCGGCCGTGGGCGACCGCATTGCGCTGGGCATCTCCCACCCTTGCACCACCTTTGACAAGTGGCGCTGGATTCCGGTGGTGGACGATGCCTGGAACCTGGTCGATGCGATCGAGACAAGGTTCTGAATGCTTAGAGCACAACCCCCTGAGGCGCTCTGCGCCTTCCCCCTTCTCTCATGCTATGCATGGGAAGAGGGACGCAGCCCTCGCTGCGGGGCGGCGCGGCCCGCTCCGGCCCTTGCTCGGCTGCCCGCGCATCGGCTCTGCTCCAACCAGTGGCTAGGCTATCAATGGGGAGCATGGTGATGAATCGCTCGGTTTTGAGCCTGCAGCTGCTGCAACAGCAGCAGGCCGCGCTGCCATTGGCCCAGCGCCAGGTGATCGATGTGATCCTGCGCGACCCCGGCGCTGCGGTGCTGGCCACGGTCGAGCAGCTGGCGCTGCAGGCGAATGTGTCGATGCCGACGATCGTGCGCATGTGCCGCCGCTTTGGCTATGCCTCGGTGCGCGAGTTCATGGTGGCGCTGGCGCAGACCTTGGCGGTCTCGGGCTCGCACCTGCACCGCAGCGTGCAGCAGGACGACTCCACCGCCGAGGTGGTCAGCAAGATCGTGCATGCGGCAGCAGGGGCCATTGCCAACCTGGGCCAGCGCCTGGATGCAGCGCTGATCGACGAGGTGGCCGGCAAGATGGCCAAGGCCTCGCGCATCGATTGCTACTCGGTCGGGGCGGCTTCGTCCTTTATGGCGCAAGAGCTGCAAAGCCGCTTGTTCCGCCTGGGCCTCACGTCCAATGCCATCTTTGATGCCCACCAGCAGCTGGTGTCGGCCTCGACCCTGGGCAAGCACGGCGTGGCCTTTGTGATTTCGCATGTGGGGCGCATGCCCTACACCCTGGAGGCGGCGCAGTTTGCCAAGCAGCAGGGCGCTACCGTGGTGGCGCTGACCCAGCCAGATACGCCGCTGGCCGAGATGGCCGACCACGTACTGGCGGTGAATGTGCCGCAGGACGCGGTGATGCGCGTGGGCACCGAGGCCTACCTGGCCCACCTGGTGGTGATCGAAATCATGATGGTGCGCCTAGCGCAGATTCTGGGGCCACGCGTGGTCACCGGCATGCAGCAGTACAAGCGGCTGCTGGAGACCCATGGCTTTGACAGCTATGAATACATGGGCTTTCAGCAGCCCGCGCAGCAACGCAAAGGGGGCCCCGTGCCCGATGCAGCCGCCCCCAGCCAGCAACAAGGCAAAACCGCCGGCTGATGGCAGCCGGCAGCAGCGCCTGGAGAGACAACAATGGAACGCAGAGTGTGGTTGAGCAATGGCACGGTGGTGGATGGCACCGGCCTGTCGGAGTTTGTCGGCGATGTCTGGCTGCAGGGCGGGCGCATCATCGGCGTGTTTGCCCGCGATGGCGCGGTGGATGCCGCCCAGCAGGCCGCGTTGGATCGCTGGAAGGCGGAGGACCCGCTGCAGATCGACTGCAGGGCCAAGGTGATTGCACCGGGCTTTATCGATGTACACACCCATGACGATGCCGCTGCGCTCAACAGCCCGGCCATGCTGCCCAAGCTCTCGCAAGGGGTGACCACGGTGATCGCCGGCAACTGCGGCATCTCGCTGGCACCGGTGGTGACGGCGCACCCGCCCGCACCGCTGTCGCTGCTGGGCGACCAGCAGTTCCGCTTTGGCAGCATGCAGGACTACGCAGCGGCTGTGGATGCGGCGCAGCCCTCCATCAACATCGCAGCGCTCTTGGGCCACACCTCGCTGCGCATCAAGCACATGGCCGATCTGAGCCGGCCGGCCAATGCGGCCGAGCGCGAGGCCATGGCCCAGGACATGCACGAGGCGATGCAGGCAGGAGCCCTGGGCCTGTCCAGCGGCATCTTCTACCGCGAGGCCTATGCGGCCGACATGCAGGAGCTGGTCGCAGTAGCCACCGTGGCCGCCCGGCATGGCGGCGTCTATGCCACCCATATCCGCGATGAGCTCGAAGGCATTCTGGAGGCCATGCTGGAGGCCGCCGGCACGGCCCAGCAGTCGGGCCTGCCGCTGGTGCTGTCGCACCACAAATGCGCGGGCTCGGCCAACTGGGGCCGCACCCTGCAGACCTTGCCGCTGGTCGACAAGCTCGCGCAGCAGCAAGAGCTGGCTATGGACGTCTATCCCTACACAGCAGGGTCGACGGTGCTGCGCGAGGACCTGGTCGATGGCGTCATCGATATCCTCATCACCCGCAGCGAGCCCCACCCCGAGGTGGGCGGCCGCTACCTGCGCGATATTGCCGCCGACTGGGGCATCAGCCAGTACGACGCCTGCGTGCGCCTCAAGCCCGGCAATGCCTGCTACTTCCAGATGCGCGAAGACGATGTGGAGCGGGTTATCTGCCACCCGCTGGCCATGATCGGCTCGGACGGCCTGCCCAACGACGAGCGCCCACACCCCCGGCTCTGGGGCGCCTTCCCCCGCGTGCTGGCCATGTACTGGCGCGACAAGGGCGTGCTGAGCCTCGCCCAGGCCGTGCACAAGATGACCGGCATGTCGGCCCAGCGCTTTCGCATGGCCGACCGGGGCCTGCTGGCCGCCGGCAAGGCCGCCGATGTGGTCGTGTTTGACCCCGCCCGCATCCAGGACCAGGCCACCTTTGAGAACCCCAAGCAGCGCAGCGTGGGCGTGGAGGCCGTCTGGGTCAATGGCGTGCTCAGCTACACGGAAGAGGCGGGGGCTTTGCCTGCGCGGGCTGGGCGCTTTGTGCGGCGGGCGGTAGCTTGCGCTGCCGCGTAGCGCCCTGCGGCCCTGCGCGCCTCTTGGATTTCCTTAGCGGGAAGAGCGCCTTCTTTGGGCCCACAAGCCCAGGCCGGCAAAAGACAAGCTCAGCAGCGGCAGCGCCAGGCCCGTGAGGCCCGGAACCGGCGTGGGGGCGGTGGGCTCCACCGGCGGATCCACATTGACCACGGGCGTACCCATCACGACCAGCTCGGTCACTCGGTCGTCGGTGCGGTCCAGCCAGTCGGTGTACTGGCCTTGGTATTCGGCAGCGCGGACAAAGACTCCTCCAGTCGGCAATGCGGACGTGGAGGTGTACACATCACAGCCGCCAGTGACGGTGGTAGTAGCGAACCATACCCAGTAGCTGCTGCCGCTTTGCAGACGCAGTGGCTGGCTGGGTACAAAGTTGTATTCGTGGCGCTCAGAATCACTCACGCCCGTATCCTGGGGCGGCGGCAGGGTCTCCACCATCGATAAGGTGGCCAGCAGATCGGCGGCAGAGGGCTCCGTTGCGTCCGCCGTCCATTGATGCACCTGCACATCAATGGCGGTAGCCGGGTTGGTTTCCTCAAACCAGAGCGGCAGCTTGACGCTGGTCAGGTCAAAGGATTGACCCGCAGGCACCGTGAGCTTGACGGCAAAGCGGTACTGGTCGCGGGTCGTGCACCAGCCTCCTACCGGATTGGAGGGTGGTGCGGAGTACAGCACCTCTGGCGTGGTGGTTTGCGCCTGTGCCGGTGCGGAAAGCAGCGCCACGGTGGTGGCCGAGGCCATCAGGATTTTCTTGAGCTTGTGAACGAGTCCTTGTAGTTGGTTGAGACCAGCGCTGCCGATGCATCGGCAGCGTGGTGACTTCCCAGAGTTAGCAAGCCTTGTCAGTCATCCCGTCGTATCGCTTCTGTCCAGCCTGCGCTGCGCGCCAACCACAGACCTTGGCAGCCGGTATGGCTGCTGCAACCTGCCCTGGCACAAGACCTCTGGCACGGGGGCCGGCTCTATAGCACCGAGGGTGTTGGCATGCGCTGCGCTGGATCAATTCCGGCCAAATGCTGAAGCGTAGACAATGGGATTCTCACGATTGTGCAAGCATTGCATAAATTAAATATGAATATCTATGTTTTGATATCAATTGTTGAAATTTATCTAAATTGATGATAGCTATCAGCAGCGTGTGTTTTTAATCCTGATTGCAGCCGTCAATCCACCCCTTGGCGCATTGCCGTTTTCGCAGCCGGTAAGCCCTGATGGCGGGCCAGAGAAGTGCCGATTCTGGAGCGCAGCCGCATCCCTTAGCTTTATGCCGCGCTGGCAGGCCAGCGGCGTTCTATGCGTTGCTGTGCTTGCTGTGCAGGCTGTCAGGGGCCCGTGCCACCGCACGAGTTTTACGGTGCATGCGGGCGTTGTCATCTGGCATGCAGCAGCGCAAAGCAGGGGCCTGCAACTCGTGCTCCGGGCTTGCAGCGGAGGGCGATGCAAGAGGTGCTGAACTGCTTCAAACAGGCCAGGCAGGTCGGTCTGGGCGCCGGACCAGGATGGGCCGCAGCTTGTAGTGGGTGTGCAACATCCTGAGCGACTTCAAGCGACCCAGGCGCTTGACGGCGGGGGATGGTGAATTTACCTGGCGATGTGATCGGCTTGACCTGCCGGCATCTGCAGCCAGGGGAGTTTGAGAACTGCTTGTCAGCGCAGGGCAGCGGCGAAGGCCGGCTGTGGCCATGCCTCAGCGACACCAGCCAGGGGTGGCATCTATTTAGAGCGCGTCGCTTGCCGCGTATTGCAGCCGGTAGTCACTCTGCACAAAGCCAAAGTCATAGCTGCGCGTCTGCAGATGCTGGGCGCTCACCGAGCTGATTCCATCGGCCAAGGGCCCGAACAGCGGCAGGCCGCTGCCCAGCAGCACGGGGATGCGGGTGATGGTGATCTCGTCGAGCAGCTGTGCGTTGATAAAGGACTGGATCAGCTGCCCGCCATCTACATAGGCCGCGCGCACGCCGCTGGCGGCCAGATGGGTGCGGAGCGCCGGCAGGCTGCCCTTCCACAGCTGGGCGGTGGCGGGCGCGCCAGCGGGCAGGGCGTTCCACTGGCGAGACACGACATAGACCGGCTTGTCATACGGCCAGGCGCCAAAGGACAGCACCGTCTCAAAGGTTTTGCGCCCCATCAGGATCACATCGACACCGGCCATGTACTGCGCATAGCCGCAGTCTTCCCCCTCTGGCACGGTGGCATTGGCGGCATTGAGCCAGTCCAGGCTGCCATCGGCCTTGGCGATAAATCCGTCCAGGCTGGTGGCGATAAAGCTGCTGCAGTGCATGGGATGTCCTGGTGAAAATCACGGGCTAAGCCTTGCATTCTAGGCAGGCTGCAGCAGGACGCTGGGGCGAGTTACCTGTTTTTTTAACAGTATCCAGTCTCCCTAATTAAGAATTCGATTTGTATATCAAACCATCCATATAAAACATTGGACGCGAATCGTTGACGTCTGCACCATGCAAGCTAGCCCGTAGAGGCTAATTAAAAACAGGAGACAAAGACATGCAACGACGCCAATGGTGGGCGAGCCTCGCCCTGACCGCCATCGCCACCGTAACAACAGCAGCTTACGCCAGCGCGGCGCAGGGCAGCTACCCCAATGCACCGATCACGATGATCGTGCCTTTCGCCGCTGGCAGCGGCACCGATGCGGTGGCCCGGGCGGTGGGCCAGAAGCTGGGCGAGCGCCTGCAGCAGCCGGTGATTGTGGACAATCGCGCAGGCGCCAATGCGCAGATTGCGGCCGGCCTGGTGGCGAAGGCCAAGCCTGATGGCTATACCTTGTTCATGACCACCAACACCTCGCATTCGGCCAACCCCTGGCTGGTCAAAAGCCTGAAGTACGACCCGATCAAGGATTTCACGCCGATCGCCCGCGTGGGCGAGCTGCCGTTTGCGCTGGCCGTGCACCCGTCGGTGCCGGCCGATTCGGTGCAGGCGCTGATCGACTACGCCAAGGCCAACCCGGGCAAGCTCTCGTACGCGACACCGAACAGCACCTCGCTGGTGGCGTCGGAGACGCTGCGTTTTCTGTCCAAGACCGATATTGTTGGCGTGCCCTACAAATCCAGCCCGCAGGCGCTGACCGACCTGATGGGCAACCAGGTGCAGATGTATGTGGTGGACCTGGGCTCGGGCTGGAGCATGCTCAAGACCGACCGGGTGCGCACCCTGGCCGTGACCGCTGCCAAGGGCAGCAAGATCCTCCCCAATGTGCCGCCCATCGGCAAGACCTTGCCGGGCTTTGACATCACCTCCTGGAACGGCATTTTTGCGCCGGCGGGCACGCCTCCGGAGGTGGTCAACAAGATCAATGGCGCCTTGCAGGCCGTGCTGGCCGATGAGGCCGTGCAAAAGCAGCTTGAACAGATTGGCTTTGAAGTCTGGCCTACCAAGACCCCGCAGGAGTTTACCCAGTATGTGAGCGAGCAGCTGGCGTACTGGGGGCGCCTGGTCAAACAGGCAGATATCCCGGCGCAGTAATCCTGGAAACCGCCTCTGACGCCTTTTGTTAACTCTACAGAATGACTGCTCCACGATGACTTCGCGCTACCTGATCCGTGCCTCCGAGGTGGAGGCCTATAGCCCGGCCAACCATACCGGTACCTTTAACCGCCGCCTGGTGAGCCAGGCCAATGTGGGCGCCCAGCACATGGAAGTGGTGCTGGGCGAGATTGCCAAGGGCGGCGGCGCGCTGCCCCATGCCCACCCGGGCATGGAGCAGGCCTGCTACCTGCTGGAGGGTACGGCCCATGTCGAGGTGGAGGGCGAAAGCTTTGAGATGCTGCCGGGCGATACCTGCTTTTTCCCGGCCGACAAGATGCATATCTTCCAGACCACCAGCGACACGCCGGCCAAGCTGCTGGTGATCTACAGCCCGCCCTATGGCGAGAACCCAGAGCGGGTGCGCCGGCCGGCCTGAGCGGCGATGTGAACCTGCGCCGTGCACGGCACCGCGCCACTGATTGGATATTGAGGACCGCAACACCATGGATTTCGCCCTGACCGAAGAGCAGCAACAGATCATCGATGCCATCGAGAAAGTCTGTGCGCCGTTTGATGCCGACTACTGGCATGCCCGTGACAACGATGGCGCTTTTCCGGAAGACTTTTACCGCGCGCTGGCCGATGCCGGCTGGCTGGGCATTGCGATGCCCGAGGCCTATGGCGGGGCCGGCCTGGGCATCACCGAGGCGGCCTTGATGATGCACACGATCTCGGCCACCGGTGCGGGCCTGTCGGGCGCGTCTGCGGTGCATATGAATATCTTTGGCCTGCACCCGGTGGTGGTCTATGGCACCGAAGAACAAAAGGCACGCATGCTGCCGCCACTGATTGCCGGCAAGGACAAGGCCTGCTTTGGCGTGACCGAGCCCAACACGGGGCTCAACACGCTCAAACTCAAGACCCGCGCGGTGCGCGATGGCGACCACTATGTGGTGCATGGGCAGAAGGTCTTCATCTCGACCGCGCAGCAGGCCAGCAAGATCTTGCTGCTGGCGCGCACCAAGCCGGTGGAGGAATGCAAGGGCACCGAAGGCCTGTCGCTGTTCTACACCGACTTTGACCGCAGCAAGATCGAGGTGCATGAGATCGCCAAGATGGGCCGCAAATGCGTGGACACCAACCAGCTGTTCATCGATGGGCTGCGCATTCCGGTAGAGGACCGCATTGGCGAGGAAAACCGGGGTTTTGAATACATCCTGCATGGCATGAACCCCGAGCGCATTCTGATTGCCTGCGAAGCCATTGGCCTGGGCCGCGCCGCGCTGGGCCGCGCCACGCAGTACGCCCGCGAGCGCGAGGTGTTCAACCGCCCGATTGGTCAGAACCAGGGCATCCAGCACCCGCTGGCCGAGCGCTGGATGGAGCTGGAAGCGGCCTTTTTGCTGGCGATGAAGGCGGCCTGGCTGTATGACCGCCACCAGCCTTGCGCGGCCGAGGCCAATGCGGCCAAGTTCCTGGGGGCGGAGGCGGGTTTCAAGGCCTGCGAGACCGCCATCTTTACCCATGGCGGCATGGGTTACGCCAAGGAGTTCCATGTCGAGCGGCTGATGCGCGAGAGCTGGATTCCGCGCCTGGCGCCGGTGAGCCCGCAGCTGATTCTGTGCTTTATCGCAGAGAAGGTGCTGGGCCTGCCCAAGTCCTACTAGGCGAGGCGCCATGCGCAGTGCGCTGCCGGGCCATGCCCCTCGCCGTGCGGCCAGCCTGCACTGGCTGGGGCATGATACGCAGATGAAGACCCATTTGCTGCGTTATTTTGTGGTGCTGGCCGAGGAGCTGCATTTTGGCCGCGCCGCCCAGCGCCTGGCCATCACCCAGCCGCCGCTGTCGGTGGCCATCAAATCGCTGGAAGAGGACCTGGGCGTGCGGCTGCTCGAGCGCGATGCCAAGCAGGTGCGGCTGACCGATGCCGGCGCCGCCTTTTTGATCGAGGCGCGCCAGGTGCTCAGCCAGATCCAGCGCGCCGCTGACGTGGCACGCAATGTGGCCCAGGGGCGCCAGGGCCAGCTCGATATTGGCGTGACCGGCTCGATGATCTACCGCGACCTGCCCCATGTGATGCAGGCCTTTGCCCAGCAGCGGCCCGATATCGACATCACCTTGCACGAGATGTCCACCACCGAGCAGCAGGCGGCGATTCTGCGCGGCCAGCTCCAAGGCGGTTTTGTCAACATCATCACCCCCGCGCCGGGGCTGGAGCTGTGGCCGCTGGCGCCCGATACCCTCGTCTGCTGCCTGCCGGAAAACCACCCCCAGGCCCAGCAAGCCAGCCTGGATTTGCGCAGCCTCGCGCATGAGCGCTTTGTGATGTTTGTGCGCGATGTCAGCCCGGCCAATTACGACAATGTGATTGCCTGCCTGCACAACGCCGGCATCCACCCGCGCACCAGCCATGCAGTGCGGCAGTGGCTGGCCGTTATTTCGCTGGTTGCCATTGGCCAGGGCGTGGCGCTGGTGCCGTCTTGCATGCAGCGCGCCGGCATGGCTGGAGTGCGCTATGTGCCGCTGCACAGCAACCATGGCCAGACGGCGCTGACTGCCGGGGCCTTTGTCTGGCACCCGCAAAGCCGCTCGGCGGCGCTGGATGCGCTGATCGAGGTGATCAAGGCGCCGAGGGCAGGTGCGGCCGGCTAGGTGCGGCCGGCTAGGCGCCCCCGGCTAGGCACGGCCGGTTAGGCTTTCAAGAAAAACAGCACCGCCATCACCAAGCCCGTCAGCACAATGCTGCCGCGCAACCACTGCGGCGCAATCTTGCGCGCCACCCGGGCGCCCAGGTAGCCGCCCAAGGTGGCAGCGACCATCATCAGCAAGGCGGGCTGCCATTGCACGACGCCGCCCGCGGCATAAATGGCGACGGCAATGGCGGTGAGCAGCGCAGAGACCAGGTTCTTGGTGCCATTCATTGCATGCAGGTTGGTCTGGCCCAGCAAGCCGAGCAGTGCGAGCAGCAAGATGCCCAGGCCGCCATTGAAGTAGCCGCCATAGATGGAGACGGCCAGCATGCCCAGCGCGGCCTTGCTGCGTGAGGGCGTGGCGCCGTGCTGCGCGCCCATGGCCCACCGGCGCAGCTGCGGGCCAAAGGCAAACATGGCAGTCGCTGCCAGCAGCAGCCAGGGCACAATCTTGCGGAAGGCGGCCTCGGGGGTGACCAGCAGCAAGGCAGCCCCGGCTGCGCCGCCGACGAGCGCCAGCAGCATCACCGCCTTCATCGACAGGCCGGGTGGGGCCGGCATATCGTCCTTGAAGCCCCAGGCCCCTGCCGCATAGCCCGGCAGCAGCGCGACCGTGCCGGTGGCATTGGCAACGACCGGCGGCACGCCGGTAAACACCAGCGCAGGCAGGGTCAGAAAACTGCCGCCTCCGGCGACGGCATTGAGCGCGCCGGCCACCAGGGCAGCGGCCAGCAAGATGGCGGTGTCGAGCATGTCTCCTCCTGTTATGCGCCGGCGGTTGCGGGGTGTCGCTGCCAGCACGGCCTTTATGAGGAGGATTCTAGGTAGTAATGGCGCGAAGAAGCGGCTCGATTAGTCGCTCAAAAGTCATCATTGCCTTGAGGCCGGCGCGCCCAATGGGCGGGCAGCGGGCCCCGCGTCTTACTTCTGGTACGGATCGGTAAAGCCCAGCTCTTGCATGATGGCCGTCTCGTAGGCTTCCATCTCTTCGGCATCCTGCTCGCTGGTTTCATGGTCCCAGCCCTGGGCGTGCAAGGTGCCATGCACCAGCAGGTGGGCATAGTGCTCCTGCAGCGACTTGTTCTGCTCCTTGGCCTCACGCGCCACCACGGGCGCGCACAGCACCAGGTCGGCCAGCACGGTGGGCTCCTGCTGGTAGTCAAAGGTCAGCACATTGGTGGCGTAGTCCTTTTGGCGGTACTCGCGGTTCAGCGCCTGGCCTTCTTCGGTATCGACAATGCGCACGGTGATCTCGGCGTCATCGGCCAGCGCGTGGCGAATCCAGCGCGTCACCTGGCTGCGGGGCAGGGCGGCGCGGTGCTCGGCCACGCCGTCAAAACGGGCAAATTGCAGCGAGAGGGTGAGTTGGTTCAATGCCATATGGTTTTTATCGGCGGGGTGGCACAGGTGGGGTGTGCGGGCGGGGCTCAGTCTTCGCGCGCGGGGCGGCGCTGCTTGTCGTAGGCGTCCACAATGCGCGCGACCAGCGGGTGGCGCACCACATCGGCGCTGGTAAAGCGGTTGACCGCAATGCCCTTGACGCGCTTGAGCACGCGCTCGGCGTCGATCAGGCCGCTCAACTGGCCCTTGGGCAGGTCGATCTGGCTCACATCGCCAGTGACCACAGCCTTGGCACCAAAGCCGATGCGGGTGAGGAACATCTTCATCTGTTCGGGCGTGGTGTTCTGGGCCTCGTCCAGGATGATGAAGGCGTTGTTGAGCGTGCGGCCGCGCATGAAGGCCAGCGGCGCGATCTCGATGGCATTGCGCTCAAAGGCCTTTTGTACCTTGTCGTAGCCCATCAGGTCGTAGAGCGCGTCGTAGAGCGGGCGCAGGTAGGGGTCTACCTTCTGCGACAGGTCACCGGGCAGAAAGCCCAGGCGCTCGCCGGCTTCGACTGCGGGCCGGGTCAGCACAATGCGCTGCACCTGGCTGCGCTCGAGCGCATCGACGGCGCAGGCCACGGCCAGGTAGGTCTTGCCGGTGCCGGCCGGGCCAATGCCAAAGGTGATGTCGTGCGCAGCGATGTTCTCCAGGTAGCCGGCCTGGTTGGGCGTGCGCGCGCGCAGGTCGGCGCGGCGCGTGTTCAGCACGATGGCGCCCTCGGGCGCGGCCATCAGCTCGCTGTCGCCGGCCATCATCAGCTGGATCTGGTCTTCGCTGATGGGCGTATCGGCCATCTCGTACAGCGCCTCCAGCAGCTCCAGCGCTTCGTTGGCCACGGCCTTGGGGCCGTCGATCTTGAATTGCTCGTGGCGGTGGGCAATCTTGACGCCCAGATGGTTCTCGATCTGGCGCAGATGCGCATCGGCCGGTCCGCACAAATTGGCAATGCGGTTGTTGTTGTGGGGCGTAAAGGTGTGGCGCAGGATCACGCGGTAAATTCCAGTGAAAAATTCAGTATGCTTGCAGGCGGCAAGCGACGCACACAGGGCGGCCGCACACAAGCTACAAGGAAAGATACAAATGATAGGCCGATTGAGCGGAACCCTGGTGGAAAAGAACCCACCCGAAGTACTGGTGGATTGCCATGGTGTGGGCTATGAGGTGCAGGTGCCCATGAGCACCTTCTACAACCTGCCAGCCGTGGGCGACACCATCACGCTGCTGACGCAGTTTATCGTGCGTGAGGATGCGCAGCTGCTGTACGGGTTTGGCAGCGCCCAGGAGCGCCAGACTTTCCGCGAGCTGATCAAGATCACCGGCGTGGGCCCGCGCACGGCGCTGTCCATCCTGAGCGGCATGGGCGTGAGTGATCTGGCGCAGGCCGTGTCCTTGCAGGAAGCGGGGCGCCTGGTGAAGGTGCCGGGCATCGGCAAGAAGACCGCCGAGCGCCTGCTGCTGGAGCTCAAAGGCAAGTTGGGCGCGGACATGGGTGCCAGGGCCGCTGCCACCAGCGATGCCCAGGTCGACATTTTGCAAGCGCTGGTGGCCCTGGGTTACAGCGACAAGGATGCGGCTGCCGCTCTGAAACTGTTACCTGCCGACATCAGCGTAACCGACGGTATCAAGCAGGCGCTGAAAGCACTGGCAAAATAGCCCGCGCAGAGGCGGCCGGGCAGCAGCCCGGCCGGGTATCACCATCTATACCAACCAACACGGAGTGGACGAATCCATGAAATATCCCAAGTATGCAGTGCCCGGTCTGTTGTGGACTACCGGCGTGGCTGCGGCCCTGGCCTTGGCGGGCTGCGGCGGCGGCTCAGGTTCCGACGACGACAACGGCAATGTGACCCAGCCCACGGCCTATGTGCTGGACTCGGTCGTGCTGCCCGCATCGGCCATCAAATCGGCCGCAGTGGCGCCTGTGTCCTTGGGCGCTGCGGTGCAGACCCGCTTTGTGGTGCTGCCTGAGCTGGAGCTGGAAAAGACCGTGGCCAGCGACAACGGCCCGGCCCAGCAGATTGGCACGCAACGCGCGGTGGCGGCCACCAGCACAGTGGCCCAGACCCAGTCGGCCCTGCAGTGGAGCACACTGGCCAATGGCCAGCAGGTCGCAGCCATCAACATCCAATCGACCGGCGCCTATGGCCTGCGCGCCGGCGTGCTGGTCGACAGCCTGCCCGATGGCGCGCAGCTGCGCGTCTACAGCCAGGAACACCCCAATGCGATCGTCGAGCGCAGCGGTGCTGAGGTGAATGCGCTGCTGGCGCAAAACCGCAAGGCGGGTGAGACCGGTGCGGCTGCCAACACTTGGTGGACGCCCGATGTAGGCGCAGGCGATACCACGCTCGAAGTGGTGCTGCCAGCCGGCACCGGCGCCGATGCACTGCGCATCTCGATCCCCGTGGTCTCGCACATCTACCAGAACCTGTCGCTGCCCACCGAGGCCGAGCTGGCAGACGCGGCCAAGGCCGACACCTCGGCCGCCTGCAACCTGGATGCCACCTGCACCAACAACTACCAGACCGAGCGCAATGCGGTGGCCCGCATGGTGTTCACCCGCTCGGACGGCAAGTCCTACCTGTGCACCGGCACCTTGCTGAACAATACCAAGGGTGACTTTGCTCCGTACTTCATCACCGGCAACCACTGCATCTCGACCCAGTCCTCGGCCTCGTCGATGCAGACGTCCTGGTTCTACCGCTCGAGCAGCTGCAACTCCGGCGTGCCGGGCGCCAATGCCGCACTGCGCAGTGCCGGCGCGACCTTGCTCTACGCCACCAGCACCACCGATTCGGCGCTGCTCAAGCTCAATGAAATGCCTCCTGTTGGCGTGACCCTGGCGGGCTGGGATGCACGCACCGCTGGCCAAGTGGGTGATGCCGTCTATGGCCTGCACCACCCTGGCGGCAACCTGCTCAAGTACAGCGTGGGCGCGGTCGTGGGCTATATGAACTGCACCGCAGGCAGTGGCACCTCCATCACCTGCAGCACCGGTGACTCGAACAGCGGCTTCTACAGCGTGCGCTGGAGCCAGGGCACGACCGAGGGCGGCAGCAGCGGCTCGTCGCTGTTCCGCAATGGCCGCGTGGTCGGTAACCTCTACGGTGGCGGCGCCAGCTGCCTGGCGCCCAATGCGTCCGACTACTACGGCCGCTTTGACAAGGTGTTCGGCGACCGCATCTGGAGCTGGCTGGCCAGCTGACCGCTGCACCGCTGATTGCGGCTCCCATGCCGCAAGCCTTCCAGCGCTGATAAACCTGCCCGTCAAACGGCAGGTTTTTTTACGTCTGGGGGAGTGGTTTCCGGTCTGCAGATATCCACCGGCCTGCTGCAATGTAGGGCCATCGAATCAGTACCGAGAAGCGGCCCCGCTTGCGGAATTCATCAATACCAAGGCGGATTAAATTTTTGCCCCTGGTATGCGATGTTCTGCTGAGGAAACTCAACCTGCTGCATGAGAGCGCATTTGTAAATCGCCGGTTTTTATAAAAGGATTTCAATAACACCACTCACTTTGTCAGAAAGCGAGTAAATATAGGCATTCTTTGGCTTGCTGTGCCAAGCGAATAGGGTCTGGATTTTATTAATATCGGATGAAAGGAATAATAAATAATATTGGTGGATGAGTTTCATTTTGTGAGCCTATGGCGTAGAGGGTACGGGAGAGATTCGTCGCCCTCTTGCTGTTACTGGTCGATATTTGCTTTACCTTTGTAGGTGTCTGCTCACTTGGATAGCTTCAAAATAAAAATGCAAACCGCAATTCGGTGATTTGCAGGCTTTTGAATGGCATTTTGACTTGGAGTGAATCCATCATGAGATACCCAAAACATGCAGTGCTCGGTCTGTTATGGACCTCCGGCATGGTGGTGGCCCAGCCTACGACCTATATCCTGGACCCAGTGGTATTGCCGGATTCCGCCGTCGAATCCTCTCTCTTGGTGCCAGTGCCATTAGGCACCCGGGTGCAAACGCATTTTGTGGTGCTGCCCGAGCTGGAAATGCAAGAGTCCATGGCTGACGAGGAGGCGAGCGGCCCGGCACTCCAGATTGGCGCCGCACGCGCCGTGGATGCCACCGCATCGGTGGCGCAAACCCAGTCGGCCATGCAGTGGACGCCGTTGCCCAGTGGGCAGCAAGTGGCGGCCATCAATATCCAGGCTATGGGTGCCTATGGCCTGCGTGCCGGTGTGCTGGTGGAGCAGCTGCCCGATGGCGCGCTGCTGCGCATCTACAGCCAGGAGCATCCCGCAGCGATCGTCGAGCGCAGCGGCGCGCAGATCAATGCACTGCTGGCGCAGAACCAGAGCGCGGGCGAGAGCGGCGCGCCTGCCAGCACCTGGTGGACGCCCGATGTGGGTGCGGGCGACACCACCATCGAAGTAGTGCTGCCCGCAGGGATGCCCGCGGAGGCATTGCGGATCTCGATCCCCCGGGTTTCGCACATCTTCTACAACCTGTCCTTGCCCACGGATGTGGGAGCGGCCACCGTGGGAGCGGCCGCCGTGGACGCGGCCGACATGGACCCGGCAGGAGCCACCGAAGCCGATCCGCTGGAGAGTTGCCGCATGGATGTGTCCTGCACCAGCAACTACCAGACCGAGCGCAATGCCGTGGCCCAGATGGTCTACACCCGGGAGAGCGGCCAGTCCTACCTGTGCACCGGCACCTTGCTGAACAACCCGAAGGCGGATTTTGTGCCTTACTTTCTGACGGCCAACCACTGTATCTCTACCCAATCGGTAGCCTCGACGCTGCAGACCCGCTGGTTCTACCACGCCAGCAGTTGCAATTCCGGTGTGCCGAGTGCCCAAAGCGCCCGGCGCAGCGCAGGTGCCACCTTGCTGCACGCCACGGCCACGACAGATTCTGCATTGCTCCGGCTCAACGAGATGCCTCCGGCAGGGGTGGACTATGCAGGCTGGGATGCAACAAATCTGGCCCCCAAGGGCCAGGCCATCTACGGTCTGCACCATCCCGGTGGCGACCTGCTCAAGTACAGCGTGGGCGCTGTAGCGGACCATGCCCGCTGCCAGTCCACCGGCAGCTCCACCTTCAGCTGCAGTGGGGGAGATGCGAATGGCGGCTTCTACAGCGTCAGCTGGAGCCAGGGGAGGACCGAGGGAGGCAGCAGTGGATCTGCGCTGTTCAGTGACGGCCGCGTCATTGGCACCCTGTATGGCGGCT
>NZ_KE148659.1:18885-29964 GCF_000410635.1 Comamonas sp. B-9 | reverse complement strand
TCAGTGACGGCCGCGTCATTGGCCCCCTGTATGGCGGCCCCAGCCGCTGCCAGGCGCCACGGGGCCTCAGCTACTACGGCCGCTTTGACAAGTTTTTTGCGGACGGGGCCGCGCAGTGGCTGGGCAACTGATCGCTGACACCTGGCGCGGCCGCCGCCCTCGCAGGGCCGGTTTGCCGGCCCTTTTCTTTGCGCAGTTAACCAATGTTTTGTTTTTGTACTAGTCGATAGGCTTGCTTGATGTAAGTGCTTGCTCTAGATTGGCTGTATCCGGTCAGTAGTTTGTGTTGATCGGCGGCGCTTTTCTTGTCGCAACCGCGAGGAGTCCATCATGTCTTGTCGCATTGTGTCCCGCTGGAGTTCGGCGCTTTCTGCTGAGGGCCTGCGTTGGGTCACCGCGCTCATCGTGGCTGGCAGTTGTGGTTGGGCCCAGGCCAGTTGGCAGGTCGATGCGCGCAGGATGCCGGCCAGCCCCAGCGCTGTGGAGGCCAAGGATGCGGTGGCGCTCTCGGCGATGGCTGTGGTGCCCATCGTGCTGCCGCCCTGGCAGAACAGCAAGGCGCTGGCCCCCGATGAGGGCGGCGTCCGCCAGATTGGCGTGGCGCGCGCGCTGGATACCCTGGATACGGCCGACAAAGTCGCGCGTCTGTTGCAGTGGCGAGCCCTGCCATCAGGCCAGCAGGTGGCCGCCTTGCAATGGCGGGCGGACGATGCCTATGGGCTGCGTCTGGGTCTGGAGTTTGCCGCCTTGCCGCCGATGGCGGTGTTCCGGCTCTATGCATCGCCCGATGCCGCTGCCAGCTACGAGGTGACCGGCGCTGCGTTGCTCGAGCGCCTGGCTGCCGATGCGCAGACGGGCCAGCGCACCTGGTGGACGCCCGATGTGGGGCCCACGCCCGTGCTGGAGATCCTGCTGCCCGCCGCGTTGGCGACCAGCAGCCTGCAATGGGCCATGCCCCAGCTCTCGCAGATCGTCGTGCCGCCCCAGGTGGCTGAGGCTCTGAAGACGGCTGACATGGCCACGTTGTCTGAAAAGCGCCTCTCCAATGCCTGCCAGCAGGATGTGAATTGCCAGACTGCGTTGCTGGACCAGCGTGATGCCGTGATCCGCATGGTCTATGTGAGCCAGGCGCGCACTTTCCAGTGCACAGGCACCTTGCTCAACAACCCACGTCAGGACCTGACACCCTATGTGCTGACTGCCGCCCACTGTGTGCGGGACCAGGCGACGGCATCGACCTTGCAGACCTCCTGGTTCTACTACTCGCAGTCCTGCGGCAGCCAGCAGCTGTTTGCCGGCCATGCCGAGCGCTACAGCGCGGCGCGCTGGCTGGCCACAGGCATCGGCAATGACATGACCTTGCTGCAGCTGGATGAGGCGCCGCCAGCAGGCGCCTTGTTTGCCGGCTGGGATGCGTCCACCCAGCCCTGGGGCGTTGCGGTGGCCGGGCTGCACCATCCGCGTGGCGACTTGATGATGCTGTCATCGGGCAAGCTGCAGGACGATGCGGTGTGCGCGGTGGACTATGTGGGCCGCACCTTGGACTGCGCTCCGCAGGCCCAAGCCGATGGGGGCTTTTACCGGGTGCTTTGGAGCCAGGGCGGTATCGAGGCGGGCTCCAGCGGTTCGGCCCTGTTTGTCAATGGCCGCGTGACCGGTACGCTGACGGGCGGTGACAACTGGTGCCCTGCCAAGGATGGCCGTGTCGTCTATGGCCGGCTGGACCAGGCCATCGCCAGCTTTGCGGCTTGGCTGGGGGCCGACAAGGCGATGAACAGCGATATGCACATGCCCGTCTACCGCTTCCTGGTGCTGCGCTCGGGCGGGGAGTTCTATACCTTGTCTGCCTCTGAGCGTGACTATGTGATCGCGAGCTTCCCCAACGAGCTGGTCTTTGACGGCGTTGCGTTCTATGCCGCAGGCCGCGCACATGCCCGCCTGGTGCCCGTTCACCGCTATTTCAACCCCGAGGTCGTCGCCCATTTCTACACCACCAGCGATGCCGAGCGGCAGTTTGTGCAGACCTACCACCCCAGCTGGAACTACGACGGCATTGCCTGGTGGTCGCCCGCGCAGCCCGGTGACGGGGTGGAGGCCGTCTACCGCGCCTACCAGTATGTGCCGGGGGTGCACCTCTACAGCCTGCAAGTGCAGGCGCGCGATGCCTGGCTGGCCAATGCGGGGCTTTTGTATGACGGACTGGCTTATTATGTGTGGGATGCGCCTTAGGGATCCCCGGGATGCCCTGCACACCTCCCTGGCCATGCCTGCACTGATCCATGACTATCCATACCGATTCCTTCGCCGCTGCGCCAGTTCCCCGTCCTGACAACCGCGTGATTTCCGCGAGCCAGTCCTCGCCGCAGGAGGAGGTGCTCGAGCGCGCGCTGCGCCCCAAGCAGCTCCAGGAGTATGTGGGCCAGGTCAAGGCGCGCGAGCAGCTGGAGATCTTCATTGGCGCGGCCAAAAAGCGCAGCGAGGCACTGGACCATGTGCTGTTGTTTGGCCCGCCCGGGCTGGGCAAGACGAGGCTCTCGCACATCATCGCCTCGGAGTTGGGGGTGAACCTGCGCCAGACCAGCGGCCCGGTGCTGGAAAAGCCCAAGGACCTGGCGGCGCTGCTGACCAACCTGGAGCGCAACGATGTGCTCTTCATTGACGAGATCCACCGCCTCTCGCCGGTGGTCGAAGAAATCCTCTACCCGGCGCTGGAGGACTACCAGATCGACATCATGATCGGAGAAGGGCCGGCTGCGCGCTCCATCAAGCTGGATCTGCAGCCCTTCACCCTCGTGGGGGCCACCACGCGCGCGGGCATGCTCACCAACCCGCTGCGCGACCGCTTTGGCATCGTCGCGCGCCTGGAGTTCTACACCACCGAAGAGCTGACCAAGATCGTGATGCGCAGCGCCGGCTTGCTGAACACACCCATCGATGACGAAGGCGGGCTGGAGATTGCACGCCGCTCACGCGGCACGCCCCGTATTGCCAACCGCTTGCTGCGCCGGGTGCGCGATTACGCCGATGTCAAAGGCAATGGCCGCATCACGCAGGAGATGGCCAGCCGCGCGCTGGCCATGCTGGATGTCGATCCCCTGGGCTTTGACATCATGGACCGCAAGCTGCTCGAAGCGGTGGTGCACCGCTTTGATGGCGGGCCGGTGGGGCTGGACAATATTGCCGCCAGCATTGGCGAGGAGCCCGGCACGATCGAGGATGTGATCGAGCCGTATTTGATCCAGCAGGGCTTTTTGCAACGCACACCGCGCGGCCGGATGGCCACCCAGGCGGCTTACCGCCACCTGGGTCTGGTGGGCGGCGGGCCTGGACAGGCGGCGTTGGTGTAAAACTGAAAGCCCCATCGCTGGGGCTTTAGAGTTTGGTGCCAGACAGGGGCGCGTGGCCCCGATTCAAGCGGCCTTGGCGGCGCGCTTGGTGGGCGGTGATTCGTTGCCCATGTTCTCGCAGAGGTAGTCCCAGCATTCCTGCACGATGGCGCGGCGGCTGCCATTGGCTGCGCGCGTCATCAGGCAGATGCGGCGCGACAGCAAGGGGCCTTTGAGCGGCACGGTCACCCAGTCATCGCCTTGGTGGCCCTGCGTGTACAGGCGCGAGAGCAGGCCGATGCGCAGTCCGCTTTGCACCAGCGCGTAGAGCGACTCGGTATAGCTCAGCGTCTCGGTGTGGCTGGTGCCCACGCCTTGCTGCTCCAGCACCGAGACAATCATCTCGTAGGTGCTGCCGCGCGAGAGCACGACCAGCGGCTCATCGCTGAGGTCCGACCAGCGCAGATCGGTCTTTTGTGCCAGGCGGTGCTTGGCGGGGATGACGGCCATGACCTCGTCCTCGGTCACGAACTGTGTCTCCACCGACGGGGGCACGGTGAACTCCAGGCCCAGGCCGATGTCCGAGCTGCCATTGGCCACCGAGGCCAGCAGGTCGTCATTGCGCATGTCGTGCAGCTGCAGGTCCACCATCGGGTGGGACTGCTGCCAGAGGGCGAGCCACGGCGCCAGCAGGTGGGTGGTGGAGGGGATGCAGCTGATGCGCACGGTGTCGGCCTGGTATTTGAGCAACTGCTGCAGATCCTGCACGCCTTGCACAAAGTTGTTGATCATCCATTCCACCTGCGGGCGCACGGCTTCGCCGGCCGACGTCAGGCGGACATGGTGGGTGCTGCGGTCAAACAAGGCGGTGCCCAGCAGCGTCTCCAGCTCACGGATGGCCGAAGACAGTGCGGGCTGGCTCATGGACAGCGCCTGCGCGGCACGGCTGAAGCTGCGGTGCGTCGCTACTTCCTTGAAGCAGCTCAGCTGGCGCAGGGAGGGCGTCGGCAGGGGTTTTCGGGTCAGCTCGGCGTCTGGCATATAACGGTCAATACCTTTTTAGTAATCTAACAGAGGAGTCATTGAACTCGTCTATAGATGGTCGCACTACTATTAATAATGATCAAGCAATTAGTGAATTCTAAAAGTAATTAAATGTCACTTGATCACCAGAGGTTGGAGTGAACGCTGACATACCTTGGTATTTTATCGGCTCTATGAAGCATTGCGTTTCATTTGTTTGTGTCATCGCACAGGGCCCTGGGCGACATTGGCGCGGCAGGCAAACGGCCGCCTGCATGGTGGCCACCATGCAGGGGAAGCTGATGCAAAAAAGTCACAAAAAGTGGAGGGGGGAGGCAGAGTCCGGCCCGAAGGGCGGCGGCTTGCAGCCGCTGTTAGAGGGTTTCGTCCAAGCCGACGGTCTGCAGGTGGCTGGTGTCGCCCCAGCCCACCAGGGTCAGGCCGCTGTCCGGTGTCCACAGCAGGCGGTTGACGCTGGTATTGGCCAACTCCCAGGTACGGGGGGCCTGGATGTCCTGGCGCGTGGCCAGGCGGTAGAGGCAATCGAGCACGCCGCCATGGGCCACCAGCGCGATCTGCTGGCCCAGGTGGCTGGCGGCCAGTTCGGCCACGACCTGGGCCACGCGCGCCTGCAGCGCTTGGAGTGATTCGCCCTGGGGCGGGGCAAAGACCGGGTCACGCTTGCGCCAGCGCAGGGCCGACGGCGGGTCCGAGACCTCGATGTCGGCAAAGCGGGAGCCTTCATAGTCGCCAAAGCTGCGCTCGCGCAAGGCGCGGTGGGTGGCGAGCGGCGCGCCATTGGCCTGCGCCAGCGCCTGGGCGGTGCTGAATGCGCGCTGCAGATCACTGCTGTAGATATGGGCCAGCGGGGTCTCGGCCAGCGCCTGGGCCAGTTGCCGGGCCTGGCGCTCGCCGGTGGCGTTCAGCGGTATGTCCGTATGGCCCTGGATGCGAGCGGCAAGGTTCCAATCGGTCTCCCCGTGGCGAATGGCAATGATCTGGGTGCTGTGCATGCGTTCCTTGTTATTGGGGTTTGGCGGCGGGCTTAGTGGGAGTGGCAGTGGCAGATGCAGCGGCTGCAGCTGGAGTGGACGCGGGCTGGGTAGCGGCGGGCGCGCCGACCGTGGTGCTGACGCGGCGCGGGCCTTGCGGCGGCTTGGGAAAGCCGTTGAGCGCCGAGTCGAACAAGATGCGGTAGATCACCTGGTCATCGACCCAGACATCCTCGTAGCGGGCCGAGGTCTCATAGACCACCTGCTGGGTCTGGACATCGCGCAAGGTCAGCTGCACGGCGCGGTAGTGCAGCGAAGGGCCGGTGTCGCGCCAGGCGATGCCACCGCGCCAGCCCCAACCCCAGCCGGGGCCCCAGCCCAAACCGCCATAGGGGTTATAGGGGCTGCCGGGCAGCAGCCAGCTGTCGGGAATGTAACGAGCTTGTACGTCGATCTGCGCGATCACGCTGCCCTGGCGGTCGTCGCGGCGCAGGCCCACACCGGCCAAAGAGGCCTCGGCCTGGTGCACGACGGTATCAAATTGTGGCCCCAGTGCGACCTGGGACGGCAGCAACTGCAGCCGGTAGGTCGGCGGCGCGGGCACTTGCTGCAACGTGGAGTAACTTTGCACATCGCTGTCGATGGTGCGCACGCCGGCGCAACCGGCCAGCCAGAGGCTGGCGCAGGCCATCGCTGCGACACCGGCGATACGACGCCACTGGGGCATGCCTGGCAGGGCCGCCCGGTCAAAAGAACGATACATGGTGCCGTCTCCCGAAAAAAAAGCGCTGCGCCATAAGGACACAGCGCATGCGCTCAACGATAAACGCTTGGAGCGGCAGCGGCTGTCAGTCAGGGGCGACAAGCAGGGCTGCATGGCTCAAGCAAACGTGGATCAGCCCAATTGCACCACCTGCATGCCGGCGGGCAGCGAGGGGTTGCTGGGCAGGTCGTCGTGGTCGAAGGCCTTGTCGCCGTTTTCATCGGCGATGCCGGTGGGCTTGGCGTTCTGGAAATCGAACAGCTTGGGGTCGGCCAGGTGGGTGGGCACCACATGCTGCAGCGCGCGGAACATGTTGTTCACACGGCCGGGGTGCTTGCGGTCCCACTCGCGCAGCATGTCGCCAATCATCTGGCGCTGCAGGTTTTCCTGGCTGCCGCAGAGGTTGCAGGGGATGATGGGGAAGTCGCGGTACTGGGCCCAGCGTTCGGTGTCCTTCTCGGGCACATAGGCCAGCGGGCGGATCACCACATGCTTGCCGTCGTCGCTCACCAGCTTCGGGGGCATGGCCTTCATGATGCCGCCGTGGAACATGTTGAGCATCAAGGTCTGCACGATGTCGTCGCGGTGGTGGCCCAGGGCCACCTTGTTGCAGCCCAGCTGGTCGGCCACCTTGTACAAAATGGCGCGGCGCAGGCGCGAGCACAGACCGCAGGTGGTCTTGCCCTCGGGCACCACACGCTTGACGACGCTGTAGGTGTCCTGGTTCTCGATGTGGAAGTCCACGCCCACGCTTTTGAGGTACTCGGGCAGCACATGCTCGGGAAAGCCGGGCTGCTTCTGGTCCAGGTTCACGGCCACCAGGTCGAACTTGATGGGCGCGCGGGCGCGCAGCTTCATCAGGATGTCAAGCAGGGTGTAGCTGTCCTTGCCGCCGGACATGCAGACCATCACCTTGTCGCCGTCCTCGATCATGTTGTAGTCGCCAATGGCGCGCGCCACCTCACGGCACAGGCGCTTTTCCAGCTTGTGGTTCTCGCGCTGGATCTTCACCCGCTTTTCGTTGTTAGCCGATGCCTGCGCATCGTCGCTGGCGGCGTCGTCAAAGTCCCATCCGTTCGCGGCGGCGGGCTGGGGCTGGAGGAGTGCGGTATCGGTGGGGGCGTTCATAGGTTCACCATTGTCCGGTTTCGGTGCGGATTGCAACTTCGCAATCGTCAAAAATCTCTAGCTTGGCGATCTTCACGCGAACGCCACGCACATTGGGCAACTGCATCAGCCGCTGGGCGACCTTGCCGATCAGGGTCTCGAGCAGGTTGACATGCTCGGCCGTGCATTCATCGATGATGATCTGGCGCACCTTGCGGTAGTCCAGCACATGCATGATGTCGTCATCACTGGGCGCCAGCGGCTGCTGGCCCATGTTGATTTCCGCATCCACCAAGATGGGTTGCGGCGCAGTCTTCTCGTGGGCGAGGATGCCTAAATTGGCATCAAAACGCAGGCCCGTCAAGCTCAGGGTTTGCAACCCGATGTCAAATGTCGTCATAAAAACAGCAAGGCAGCGAAGAATCGCTACATCATCGAAAAATCGCGGTCAAACCGCATCAGGTGCTGGCCGCCGTCCACCAGCAGGCTGGTGCCGGTGATGGAGCTGTTGTCCAGCGCAAAGCGCACGGTGGCGGCCACATCGTCAGCCGTGGATGAGCGCCCCAGCGGGCTCATGCGGTGCAGGGCCTCGAACTTCTCGGCGCTCAGGTAGTCGCTGGTCAGGGTCAAGCCCGGGGCCACACCGACCACCCGCAGGCGCGGCGCCAGCGCCTGGGCCAGCAAGGTGTTGGCCGCTTCCAGCGCCGCCTTGCTCAAGGTGTAGCTGACAAAGTCGGGGTTCATGTTCCACAGCTTCTGGTCGAGCAGGTTCACCACCACACCCTGGGCCTCATCGCCCCGCTGGCAGATATGCTGGTGCAGCAGCTGCGCCAGCACGATGGGCGCGGCCGTGTTGCTGCGCAGATGGCGCTCCAGCGCGGCATAGCCAAAGTCGGCGGCGCCATCATGCTCGAACAGCGAGGCGCTGTTGACCACCGCATCGATCTGGCCGAAATGGGCTACCACCCGGGGCAGCAGGCCGCGCACTGCGGCCTCGTCGTCGAAATCGGCGTCAAAATGGCCGCTCAGGCCCGACAGCGCGGCGCACTCGGCAGCGGTCTGCGCAGCCTCGGCAGCCGAGCCCCGGTAGTGCACCGCCACCTGCCAGCCATGGCGGGCCAGCCCGAGCGCAATCACCCGGCCCAGGCGCTTGGCAGCGCCGGTGACCAGTACGGTGCGTGGGGTCGAAGAAGGCATGGGCATGGCAAGCGCTCAGCAAGCGGCGACAATAGGGGGGTGAATACAGAACCCTCTAGTTTAACGACTGTGCTGGCCAAGCGCATGGCTGAGGCTATTGCCCAGGCCGGCGGTTGGATCCCGTTTGATGACTTCATGCGCATGGCGCTGTACGAGCCCGGCCTGGGCTACTACGCCAATGACCGCAGCAAGTTTGGCGTCATGCCCGAGGAGGGCAGCGACTTTGTCACCGCGCCCGAGCTCTCGCCGGTGTTTGGCGAGCTGGTCGCTGCCCAGGTGCAGGATGCCTTTGCCCACACCCAGACCAGCGAGGTCTGGGAGTTTGGCGCCGGCACCGGTGCGCTGGCCGAGCAGCTGCTGTCCACCCTGGGCCCCGCCTGCACGCGCTACACGATTGTCGATGTCTCGGGCAGCCTGCGCCTGCGCCAGCAAGAGCGCCTGGCCCGCTTTGGCGACCAGGTACAGTGGGCCGACAGCCTGCCCGCGCAGATGCAGGGCGTGGTCGTCGGCAACGAGGTGCTCGATGCCATGCCGGTCAAGCTCTTGCTGCGCCAGCAGGGTGTGTGGCAGGAGCGCGGCGTGGTCGTGGCGAGCGCCGAGGGCGACGATCTGCGCTTTGGCTGGGACCAGCGCCCTACCCACCTGCGCCCGCCGGTAGAGCCGGAGCTGCCGCTCGAGGCCGAGTACCTGACCGAGATCCACCCGCAAGGCGAAGCCTTTGTCGCGACGCTGGCCGACCGCATCACGCGCGGCGCGGTGCTGCTGATCGACTATGGCTTTGGCGAGTCCGAGTACTACCACCCGCAGCGCCATATGGGCACCCTGGTCTGCCACCACCTGCACCAGGTCGACAGTGACCCGCTGGTGCTGGTGGGCCTGAAGGACATCACCGCGCATGTGAACTTCACCGGCATTGCCGTGGCCGCGCAGGATGCCGGCATGGACGTGCTGGGCTACACCAGCCAGGCCCACTTCCTGATCAACTGCGGTCTGGCTGCCAAGCTCGACGGGCTCGAAGTGATTGCCCGCAGCAAGGCGGCCAAGCTGATGATGGAGCATGAGATGGGCGAGTTCTTCAAGGCCATCATGCTGAGCAAGGGTGTGGCCGTCTGGGAGCCAGCCGGCTTTGTGCAGGGCGACCGCATGCATCGGCTATAGGGACCCTCTGCAAAAATCCCTGCCGTGGTCTGAACGCGGTCTCGGGCGATCCACTGCGTTGTCTTCCTTGTCAATAGCTACAGCTATTGACTGCAAAAGACGCCGTGCGCCTCATCCCGATCCGCGTCCATCCCGCTTGGCGAGGGTTTTGCAGAGCATCCCTAGCCGCTGGCACCAGGGCAGAGAGGGGGCAGGGTGGGACTGGGTGAGGTGGGCCCCGCAGAGGCGGGCCGACAAAAGATGGCTGCCGGTGCCAAGCCCTGACACATGCCCGCCGCCCGGTGCGTCCGATCTGGACGCGCCCGGCACGGGGCATGCAGGCTGGCTTGTGCTGCACCGACAGACTGCGATCATGGCGGCGCTGCATGACGGCCTGATGACAGCCTGCAACACTGCCGCGCAGCAGCGCCCTTCATCGGTTTGCGCATAAAGATACGCGTTTTCATTCGTTTTCTGATTGCAGCGCGCCTTCTACAGTGGGCCTATCACTGGTCCGCCAAGGAAAGCTGCCATGTCCGCGCTGTTTGATGTTCTGACTGCCCATCCGTTCTTCTTCCGCCGCCCGGTGCCCGACAGCGCCAGCCAGGCAGGCAGCGCCGCTGGCACCACGCAAGCCTTCAGCCTGCGCCCCATCCAGCAGCCCGCGGGTGCCCAGACCCGCCTGGGGGTGGAGGTCGTGGGCCTGGACCTGTCCCGCCCGCTGGGCCCGGACGACTTTGCCCGGCTGCAGCAGGCGCACCAGGACCACAGCGTCGTGGTCTACCGCAACCAGCGCATCAGCCCGGCCGAGCAGATTGCCTTCAGCCGCCGCTTTGGGCCGCTGCAGCGCCATGTGCTGCGCAACTACCAGCTGCCGGGCCATGACGAGATTCTGATCGTCTCCAACATCATTGAAAACGGCCAGCCCGTGGGCCTGGGTGATGCCGGGGCCTACTGGCACTCCGACCTGTCCTACAAGCCCCAGCCTGCGATGGGCTCGCTGTTGCATGCGCAAGAGCTGCCCGAGGTCGGTGGTGACACCTTGTTTGCCGACCAGGTCGCGGCCTACGAGGCGCTGCCCTACACCCTCAAGCAGCAGCTGGTGGGCTTGCTGGCCGAACACAGCTATTTGCTCAAATATGAGGCACTGCGCGAGCGCAATGCCTTCCGCCCTGCGCTCACTGCTGCGCAGGTGGCCGAGGTCAAGCCCGCCGTGCACCCGGTGGTTCGCACCGATCCGCAGACCGGCCGCAAGTCCTTGTTTGTCAGCGAGCATTTCACCACCCGCATCCTGGGCCTGCCCGAGGGCCGCTCGGCAGCGCTGCTGGCCGAGCTGTTTGCCCACAGCACCCAGCCGCAGTTTGTCTACCGCCACCACTGGCGTGACCGGGACCTGGTCTTTTGGGACAACCGCGCGGTGCTGCACCTGGCCACCGGCGTGCCGGCTGGCCAGCGCCGCAAGCTCTACCGCACGACGATCGAAGGGGATGTGCCGGTATGAACGCCACCTCCCCGACCTTGCGCGCTACCGGGC
>NZ_KE148659.1:0-18875 GCF_000410635.1 Comamonas sp. B-9 | reverse complement strand
CCCCCCCCCCCCCCACCCCCCCCAGCCGTTGTTTCTGCTGTCGCTGAGCCTGGCTGTCGCCTGTTGTTGATCGCCAGCGCCCGCCATTGCGGCGGCGCTGCCCGCTCCTTGACAACGGCGATTGACGCCCACCCCCAGTGCCTGCCCACCCGCGCCAAAAAGCGCGGTGGTGCTGCGCTGCGGCCCAACGATCCCAGCCATACCTCTTGACGCACTATGAACATCCGCAATCCTTGGGCGCTGCGCAGCCAGCCGCCCGGTAAACAGTCCACCACACCATCCAGCCGTCCCGCTGCCGCCGCCCATGGCGCCAGCCTCGGCTCTGCCAGCAAGCATGCGGCAGCCGTGCTGGCCGCCACCGCTGCGCTCTGGGGCGTGGCTGCGGGCGGCGCGCAGGCGGCCGAGGGCCAGCTGCGCATTGCGCAGCAGTACGGCATCGTCTATTTGCTGCTCAATGTGGCGCAGGACCAGCAGTTCATCGAAAAGCAGGGCAAGGCCCAGGGGGTGGACATCAAGGTCAGCTACCTGCAGTTCTCCGGCGGCCCGGCGGTCAACGATGCGCTGCTCTCGGGCAACGTCGATATTGGCGGCGCCGGCGTCGCGCCGCTCTTTACGCTCTGGGACCGCACCAAGGGCAAGCAAAACGTCAAGGGCGTGGCCTCGCTGGGCAACTTTCCCTACTACCTGGTCAGCAACAACCCGCAGGTCAAGACGATTGCCGACTTTACCGACAAGGACCGCATTGCCACGCCGGCCGTCGGCGTCTCGGTGCAGTCGCGCGTGCTGCAGTACGCCTCGGCCAAGCTCTGGGGCGAGCAGCACTACCAGCGGCTCGACAAGCTGCAGGTCGCACTGCCGCACCCCGATGCGGCAGCGGCCATCATCAAGGGCGGCACCGAGATTACCGCGCACTTTGGCAACCCGCCGTTCCAGGAGGTGGAGCTGGCCGGCAACCCCAATGCGCGCATTGTGCTCAACAGCTATGAGGTGCTGGGCGGTCCGGCCTCGTCCACCGTGCTCTACGCCACCGAGAAGTTCCGCCAGGAAAGCCCCAAGACCTACCGCGCCTTCCTCGATGCGCTCGATGAATCGGCCCGCTTTGTACAGGCCAACCCCGAGCAGGCGGCCGATATCTTTTTGAAGAGCGGTGGCGGCGGCAAGGTCGATCGCAACCTGATCCTGCAGATCATCAAGAACCCGCAGGTGCAGTTCACGATCCAGCCGCAGAACACCGTGGGCCTGGGCCAGTTCCTGCAGCGGGTGGGCGTGATCAAGACCAAGCCCGAATCGGTGCGCGACTATTTCTTTGACGACCCGCGCATCTCCGGGGGGAGCTGAGATGCGCTGGCCCCACGTTTTTGCGCAGGAGGGTGATGTTGCGCTGTCGCGCGGCAGCTGGCTGCGCAGCTCTGCCGAGCCCTATGCCAGCCTGGCCGAGGCCGAGCTGGCCGACCGCCTGATCAGCCGTGCCCCGCCCATCCCAACATCGGCACCCAGCCAGACCTTGCACAGCCAGGCAGCGCAGGCGGGCAGCGCCTTGCTGGAGGTCGACCAGGTCAGCATCGACTATGTGACCGACGAGCGTGTGCTGCGTGCCACCCACCAGGTCAGCCTGCAGGTGCATGCGGCCGAGCGCTTTGTGCTGCTGGGGGCGTCTGGTTGCGGCAAATCGACCCTGCTCAAGGCCATGGCCGGTTTTGTGCCGGTCAGCGAAGGGGCGATCCGCCTGGCTGGCCAACCGGTCGAGGGCCCCGGGCCGGACCGGGTGATGGTGTTCCAGGAGTTTGACCAGCTGCCGCCCTGGAAGACGGTGCGCGAGAACGTGGTGTTCCCGCTGCTGGCCTCGCGCCGCTGCAGCAAGGCCGAGGCACGCGAGCGCGCCGATCTCTACCTGGACAAGGTGGGGCTGAGCCGCTTTGCCGATGTGCATCCGCACCAGCTGTCAGGCGGCATGAAGCAGCGCGTGGCTATTGCCCGTGCGCTGGCCATGCACCCGCAGGTGCTGCTGATGGACGAGCCCTTTGCGGCCCTCGATGCGCTGACGCGCCGGCGCATGCAGGAAGAGCTGCTGGCGCTGTGGGACGAGCTGCGCTTCACCTTGGTCTTTGTCACCCATTCGATCGAGGAGGCGCTGGTCGTGGGCAGCCGCGTCGCCATTCTCTCGCCGCATCCCGGGCGTTTGCGGGCGGAGATCAACGCCCATGCCTTTGGCCTGGCGAGCGGCGGCAGCGCCGAGTTCGAGGCCGCGCACCAGCGTATCCACCGGCTGCTGTTTGACGAAGACCGCGCTGGCGCCCCCGCCGCCGCCGACCCCGGCAGCAGCGCAGCCACCGGCTTGCGCCGCGTGGCCTGACACGAGAGAAGAGACCCGCTATGGCATCCACCCCCGTGACGGCCTGGCCTGGCGCTGCCAAGGCCCTGCCACCCCTGCGGCCCGAGGCCGAATACCCCCTGCCCGATGCCCCGGCACACCTGGCGGTGCGCCGCTTGCCGCTGGCCAAACGCTTGCTCCAGCATCCGGCCTTGCGCAAGGCCCTTATTTTGGTGGTGCTGGCCCTCCTGTGGGAGCTGGCTGCGCGCTGGCAGAACAACGACCTGCTCTTGCCCACCTTCAGCCAGACGGCAGCGACCTTGCTGCGCGAGCTGGGCAATGGCGCGCTGCTGGGCAAGGCGGCGATATCGCTGGGTATCTTGCTGCAAGGCTATCTGCTGGGTGTGGCCGGGGCCTTGCTGCTGACGCTGCTGGCGGTATCGAGCCAGTGGGGGCGCGATGTGCTGACCACCTTGACCAGCATGTTCAACCCCCTGCCGGCGATTGCGCTGCTGCCACTGGCCCTGCTCTGGCTGGGCCTGGGGCAGGCCAGCTTGCTGGCGGTGCTGGTGCATTCGGTGCTGTGGCCGCTGGCGCTGGCCACCTATGCCGGCTTTCAGTCGGTGCCCGAGCCCTTGCGCATGGCCGGCCGCAACTATGGCCTGCGCGGCGCGCGCTATGTGCTGCAAATCCTGGTGCCAGCTGCGCTGCCGTCCATCCTGTCGGGCCTCAAGATTGGCTGGGCCTTTGCCTGGCGCACCCTGATTGCTGCCGAGCTGGTGTTTGGGGCGTCGTCGGGCAAGGGCGGCCTGGGCTGGTACATCTTCCAAAGCCGCAACGAGCTCTATACCGACCAGGTGTTTGCCGGGCTGGCTCTGGTGATCATCATTGGACTCTTGGTCGAGAACCTGGGCTTTCACCCGCTGGAGCGCGTCACCATCAAGCGCTGGGGTGTGCAGCGCTGATGCGCCCACCGGGCTGCGGGCGCTGTGGTCGCATCCCAACAAGCGCAGCGGGCCGGCAGGGGCGCAGCTGTAGGACTGTAGCGATTGTTGAAGATTGCCGGCTTGTCAAAATAGCATTTTTGCAATCATCTGTTGCATACTGATAGGTTTTGCAGTGCCTGATCATGCCCATTGGGGGCCGGAGGGCTGCTGCTGCGCGCCTGTGACGGATGGGGCGTGCTCCCAACACGGGTAGACCTATGACCAATTCTTCTTCTGATACTGCGCTATCGCCAGAGGCCGGCGCAGCGGCCCCGGAGCCTGCTGTGCAGACGCCGCAGGAGCCGCAGGCGAGCCAGCGCTCGACCATGTCGCTGCCGGTGGTGGTGCCCGCACTGCTGGTGCTGGGCGTCCTGCTGCTTGTTTGCGTGCTGGCGCCTGATGCCGCAGACCGCCTGTTCTCGGGCGCGCAGCGCTGGGTGGTGGCCAGTTTTGACTGGTTCTATGTGATGGCGCTGAGCGCCTTCTTGCTCTTTTTGGTGGTGCTGGCAGCCAGCCGCTATGGGGATATCCGCCTGGGGCCCGATGACGCCAAGCCGGAGTTCAGCTTTGTCTCCTGGTCGTCGATGCTGTTTGCCGCCGGCATGGGCATTGGCCTGATGTACTTTGGCGTGGGCGAGCCGCTGCAGCATTTCCTCAACCCGGCCACACAGGAGCCGGGCACGCCCGCTGCCGCGCGCGAGGCGATGGAGGCCACGTTCTTTCACTGGGGCTTTCATGCCTGGGCGGTCTACGGCACGATGGGCCTGGTGCTGGCCTATTTCGGCTTTCGCTACAACCTGCCGCTGACGATGCGCTCGGGCCTGTACCCGCTGCTGCGCGAGCGCATCAACGGCCCCATTGGCCACGGCGTCGATGCGTTTGCGCTGGTGGGCACCATTGCCGGTATTGCCACCACCCTGGGCTATGGCGCGCGCCAGATCGCCGCCGGCATCCACACCTTGACCGGCTGGGAAACCGAGACCTCCGGGTTCCTGGTGGCCGTCATCGTCGTGGTGGTGACCCTGGCCAGCCTGTCTGCGCTGCTGGGCGTGGACAAGGGCGTGCGGCGCCTGAGCGAATTCAACATGCTGCTGTCGGTGCTGCTGCTGAGCTTTGTCATCATCGCCGGCCCCACCGCGCATATCTTCAAGGCCTTGAGCGAGAACATCGGCAACTACCTGCAGGGCCTTATTGGCATGTCGCTGCGCACCTTCGCCTATGCGCCGTCGCGGGAGGAGGGCTGGTTTGGTGGCTGGACGATCCTGTACTGGGCCTGGTGGGTGAGCTGGTCACCCTTTGTCGGCCTGTTCATCGCGCGCATCTCGCGCGGCCGCACGGTGCGCGAGTTCGTCATCGGCGTGCTGCTGGTGCCCACTGCGTTCAACCTGCTGTGGATGACGGCCTTTGGCAACAGCGCGATCTGGACCGACAGCCATGTGGCCGCTGGTGCACTGGCGCAGACTGCCACCAATGTGGACGCCTTGCTGTTCCGCTTCTTCGAGTACCTGCCCTGGGTCAAGCCGGTCTCCTGGCTGGCGGTGCTGCTGATTGGCGTGTTCTTCATCACCTCGGCGGACTCGGGCGCGCTGGTGGTCAACTCCATCGCTTCGCGTGGCAACAACGAGGCGCCCGTCTGGCAGCGCCTGTTCTGGTGCGTGCTGCTGGGCCTGACCTCCATTGTGCTGCTGCTCGCCGGCGGCCTGGGCGCCCTGCAGGCCGTCACCCTGGTGACCGCCTTGCCGGTGGCCTTCATCATGCTGGTGCTGTGCGTGGGCCTGTGGCGCGGCATGGTGGCCGACCTGGCCCATTACTCGCCCGATCTGGCGCCTGCCACCAACTTCTGGAGCGGCCAGCACTGGCGCAAGCGCCTCGAGCAGATCGTGCACCAGCCGCACAAGGACGATGTACAGCGATTTCTGAGCACCACCGTGCTGCCTGCGATGAATGAAGTGGCCGCAGAGATGCAAAAGCGGGGCTTGCAGGCGCATGTGCAAGACAGCCTGGAGGGCGATGCCGACAGCGAAGCACGCCTGGTCGTGCCGGTCGAGCAGCTGCGCGACTTTGTCTACGGCGTGCGCGCCGTGCGCCGCACCATGCCCACGTTCACGGTGCGCGAGAGCGCCGGCAGCAACGCGCGCCGCTACATGTATGAGCCTGTGACTTTCTTCGAAGATGGGCGCTCGGGCTATGACGTGCAGTACTTGCGCAGCGAGGAGCTCATCGCCGATATTCTCCGCCAGTACGAGCGCTATCTGTCGCTCAGCGCAGACAAGCGCACCCAAATGCTGAACCGGGCTCCAGGGCATACAGACCCGGTGTAAATGTTCTTCGCTGGCCACCTTCGGGTGGCTTTTTCTTTTTGTGGTTTGTCTGGTTATGCGTTGGGGGGTGAATGCTCTGGCGGTGCTTTCTTTGGCTGGGGCGTTGGTAGTCTTCGTTTTTAGGTGGCGATATGGGCGCGTAGGCTTTGTTGCGGGGGCTTGCCATACAGGCGTATTGTCTGCGCCCCCGACGTCGCGCCTACGCCCCCATCTCGCCATTGGATGTGGCGGTTCGGGTGCTGCGCTCGCTGCTTGGGTGGTTGTTTTGAAGTCCAATGCGGTGGGTGATTGGCTGTGGCGAACCTTTGCCCTGGCGATGCTGTTTTTGGCTGGGGCGCTGGCAGTCATCGTTTTGGGGTGGCGATATGGGCGCGTAGGCTTTGTTGCGGGGGCTTGCCATACAGGCGTATTGTCTGCGCCCCCGACGTCGCGCCTACGCGCCCATCTCGCCATTGGTGTTGGTGGTTCAGGCGCTGCGCTTGCTGCTTGGGTTGCTGTTTTGAACGGCCAACGCGTTGGGTTTGCTGGGTGGTTCTTGCAATCGCCGACAATGGCGGCTTCTTTGCCGCCTTTGCTTTTTGCAGCCTCTGTCATGTCTTCTTGTCTGTTCACCCATGCCCATGTTTTTACCGGCCGCAGCGAGAGCGATTTCGCCTCGGCTTTTGTGGTCGCAGACGGCAAGATTGCCTGGGTGGGGCATGTGGGCGATGCGTCGCAGCCGGCGGCTGAGCACCAAGTGGATTTGCAGGGACGCACGGTGGTGCCGGGCTTTATCGATGTGCATACGCATCCCACCTTTTTGTCGCAGATCGTCGATGCAGTGCCTTGCACGGTGCCGTTGGTCGAAGACATTCCGGGGCTGATTGCGGCGCTGAAGAACCACCCCAAGGCGGGGCTGGGGCCGAACGACTGGATTGAGGGCTGGGGCTATGACGAGTCCAAGCTGAAGGAAGGGCGCACACCCACGCGCCATGACCTGGATCTGGTGTCGACCACGCAGCCGGTCTATGTGGGCCGCTCCGACTGCCATTCGGGCATCTGCAACAGCCGCGCGCTGGCGCTGGCGGGCATTGGCAAGGACACGCCCGATCCCATCGGCGGCCACTTTGGCCGCGATGCCGATGGCACGCCAAATGGCGTCTTGACCGAGCTGGCGGCCAACAGCGTGGTGCAGCGCGCCAAGGCGGTGCTGGACTATGCGCAGGCGGTGGGGAGCCTGGCGCGCACCTCGCAGCGCTTTAGCGAACGAGGCATTGTCGCGGTGACCGACATGATGGCCTTCACCCAGCCCTTCCACCACCTCGATGTCTACCGCGATGCAGCCCAGGCCGGCTTCAAGCAGCAGGCGGCACTGTATTTCTCCTGGGAGCCCTGCAAAGGCGATCTGTTGGCGGGGTTGCAGGCAGCGCAAAAGGAGGGCCGCATCAAGATCGCCGGCATCAAGCTGTTTGCCGATGGCTCCATCTCCGGCAAGACGGCCTGGTGCAGCTGCGCCTACAAGCACACGGGCAGCCTGTTTGGCATGTCCTTGCTCAGCAGCGCGGCGCTGGCGCAGGCCTATGAATGGTCAGTGGCCAACGGCGCGCAAATGGCTGTGCATGCGATGGGCGATGCGGCCCTGCAGCTGGTGATCGACTTCTTTGCCGATAAAAAGCCCTGGCTGCCTGCGGGCGTGCCTTCCGTGCGCTTGGAGCATGCGACCTTGCTCAAGCCCGCGCAGATCGCGCAGATGAATGCGATGCCCATGCAGTGGGGCGTGGCCACGCAGATCATCTTCATGTTTGCCGAGTACGAGGCCTATACCGAGAACCTGGTCGATTCCGAGTTTGACCAGTCCTACGCGCTCAAGACCTTCTATGACGAGATCGACCATGTGGCGCTGTCGTCCGACGCCCCTGCTACCACCTGGGCCGATCCGGACAATGTCTTTGTCTCCATCCAGGCTGCCGTGCAGCGCCGCGCCTACAACGGCGCCCCGATTGTGGACAGCCAGGCGCTGACGGTGCCCCAGGCCCTGCTGCTCTACACCGCACGGGCTGCCAGCCTGTCGCCGTTCGAGGGCCAACTGGGCCAGATCGCCCCCGGCTTTGAAGCCAGCTTTGCGGTGCTGGACCGCGATATCTTCACGGTGCCCACCGCCGACATTGGCAGCCTGCGCGTGCAAGCCACCTGGATTGCCGGCGAGCAGGTCTACTGCGCCGCATGATGACTTCGCCACCCATTCACCTGCCGGAGGCGCTGCGATGATCCGCTGGCTGATTGTCATTTTCCTCGCGCTGCTGCTGCTCAACGGTTTTGCCGCGCTGCTGCGCAAACTGGGGCTGGGGCGGCTGCCGGGCGATTTCGAGATTCGGCTGTTTGGCAGAACCCTGTGGCTGCCGATTGCGACGACCGTGGTGCTGAGCCTGCTGGCGGCCGGGATTGCGCGCTGGCTGTAGCAGGCTAAGCTGGCGCAAGAACACGAGAACGGAGATGTGCCGATGCGTTGTCTGCAAGTTGAGTTGAATGGAGCGCTGCTATGGCGTGTTGGCATAGATCAGGCGCTGATGTATTCGCTGCTACTGGGTATGTCTGCTGACGGCGAAGTGCTTGCGGATATTTATGCGTCTGGGATGTATGAAATATTGGATGGACGCAAGGCGCATGCGCATTGGGGAGATTTTCATCCGATAAAAAAAGATGACCGCTTGGTGGTCACACTGGTAGAGAGTGAGCACCCAACACCTCCTACAGAAATCGCCATGGCAGAGGACTTGCAGCGGCAAGAAGCGCAAATGCTGCAAGACGATGGTGATGACCCTGCGGAAGATTCGCAAGTGCATACAGCGCCGCACCGGCAAGGTGTTCAGCTGCACTGCGCAGTCAATGGACAGCACCAAGCCATTGCAAGAATGGGCAATGGCGAGAACCGTATTCAGTGCTCATTGTTGTGGAACCGCTGGCACCCCGATCGCTGCCGCGTGCATGTTCACTCCTTTGGGGAGGCAGGACTTCCTGAGTCTGATTGGCTGCGGGTGGATTTGGCGACCAATGACAGCATCGAATTTCTGACGACCACGGTTTAATGTGCTGCACCGCAGCATCTGTCATGGTTGTAAGCCAATCTCGGGGGTGGATAGACCCACCGTCCCTGGAGCGCAGCGTCAGCTAAGGGAAAGCTTGTAAACAAATTGTCACCGTGCTTTCATACACTGGCGCGATGTCAAGCATTGAGTTACGGCAGGTTGCCAAATCCTGGGGCAACACCACGGCGCTGCATGCGGTCGATCTGCAGATCGCGCCGGGCAGCTTTTGCGTGCTGCTGGGCCCCTCGGGCTGCGGCAAATCGACGACCCTGCGCATCATTGCAGGGCTGGAGACGGCCAGCGCCGGCCAGGTGCTGATTGGAGGGCGCGATGTGACGCAGCTGCCGCCAGCGCAGCGCGGCATTGCGATGGTGTTCCAGAACTATGCGCTGTTTCCGCATTTGTCGGTGGCCGAGAACATGGGCTTTGGCCTGGCGGTGCGCAAGGTGCCCAAGGCCGAGGCCGACAAACGTTTGAAGGATGCGGCCGAGCTGCTGGGCCTGTCGCATCTGCTGGAGCGCAAGCCAGGCCAGCTCTCGGGCGGCCAGCAGCAGCGCGTGGCGCTGGGCCGGGCCCTGGTGGCCCAGGCCCATGTCTGCCTGATGGACGAGCCGCTGTCGAACCTGGACGCGCAGCTGCGCCAGGAGATGCGTGCCGAGCTGCGCGAGCTGCAGCAGCGCCTGGGGCTGACGGTGGTCTATGTCACCCATGACCAGACCGAAGCGATGAGCATGGCCGACCAGGTGGTGCTGCTGCACCAGGGCCGGGTCGAGCAATGCGCGACCCCGCGCGAGATGTATGCCCGTCCGGCCAGCCGCTTTGCCGCGCGCTTTATTGGCACGCCGGCGATGAACCTGGTCCAGCTCAGCGGCGGCGCCATTGCCGGCAGCCAGGTGCAGGTGGCGGCGCCGGCCGGTGCTGCTGCGCTGGGCCTGCGGCCTGAGGCCGTGCAGTGCCTGGCCACCGAAGGCGTGGATGCGCAGGTGAGCAGCCTGGAATACCTGGGCGCCGATACGGTGCTGCGCTGCGCGATTGGCAGCGAGCAGATCACGGTGCGCGCACCCGGCCAGCAGGCAGTGGCCGTGGGGCAGGCGCTGCGCCTGGCCTGGCGCGCGGAGGACATGCATTTCTTCGATGCCCATGGCCAGCGCATGGCCTGAGGCACGCAACCCCTTTTCTTTGACTGAGCTGTTTGTGCAGCGCCTGCGGGCAGGCGCATAACCCGAGGAGTGATTCCGTGCAACGCAATATCTTTTTGAAGACCCTGGCCGCATCGGCCGTCGCCATGCTTGGCCTGGGCGCCGGCCTGGCGCATGCCGCCGATCCGCTGGAAGTGCCTTTTTACTACCCCGTGGCCGTGGGCGGCCCGATCACCAAGGTGATCGACGGCTATGCGAATGACTTCAACAAGGCGCATCCGCAGTACAAGATCACGCCGATCTACGCGGGCACCTACCAGGAAACCATCGTCAAGGCGCTCACTGCCAACAAGTCGGGCAAGGCGCCGGCCACCTCGGTGCTGCTGTCGACCGACATGTTCACCCTGATTGACGAAGACGCGATCGTGCCGATCGACGACTTTGCCAAGACCGATGCCGACAAGGCCTGGCTCAAGGGCTTCTACCCTGCCTTCATGGCCAACAGCCAGACGGGTGGCAAGACCTGGGGCGTGCCTTTCCAGCGCTCCACCGTGGTGATGTACTACAACAAGGACGCCTTCAAGGAAGCCGGCTTGGACCCGAACAAGGCCCCCGCCACCTGGAAGGAGCTGAGCGAGGCGGCCAAGAAGCTCAGCAAGAAAGACGCCAGTGGCAACGTCACCCAGTACGGCATCCAGATCCCGTCGACCGGCTTTGCCTACTGGATGCTGCAGACCCTGACCACCCCCAATGATGTGCTGCTGGCCAACGAAGCGGGCACCAAGGTCAGCTTCGACAACCCCAAGGTGATCGAGGCGCTGGACTACTGGGTCAACCTGACCAAGGAAGGCGTGCACCCCAAGGGCGTGATCGAGTGGGGCACGACGCCCAAGGACTTCATGGAAAAGAAGGCCGCGATCATCGTTACCACCACCGGCAACCTGACCAATATCAAGGCCAACGCCAAGTTTGATTTCGGGGTCGGCCAGATCGCCGGCCATGTGCGCAAGGGCGGCTCGCCCACCGGTGGCGGCAACTTCTACATCTTCAAGAAGGCACCCAAGGAGCAGCAGCAGGCCGCTTTCGAATTTGCCAAGTGGGTGACCCAGCCCGAGCGCGCTGCGCAGTGGAGCATGGACAGCGGCTATGTGGCCGTATCGCCCGCCGCCTATGACACGCCGATCCTGAAGCAGTACGGCCAGGATTTCCCGCAGGCCCTGGTGGCCCGCGACCAGCTGCCCGTCTCGGTGGCCGAGTTCTCCACGCATGACAACCAGCGCGTGACCAAGGTGCTGAACGACGCCGTGCAGGCCGCGCTGAACGGCACCAAGACCTCGGCGCAGGCGATGAAGGATGCGCAGAAGGAAGCCGACCGCATCCTGCGCAGCTACCAGTAACGTCCCCACCCGGCATGGCCTGCTTGCAGACCATGCCGGGCCAGGGTTGGGCAAGGCCCCAGCCCGGTTGAGAGAACCCAACGCATGAGCGCCTCTTCCTCGTCCATTGCCGGCAGCGGCCAGCGCAGCATCCACGCCTGGCTGCTGCTGCTGCCTGCGCTGGTGCTGCTGGTCGCCTTTACCCATTGGCCGGCCGTGGCGACCTTCATCGACAGTTTTTATTCCACCCCCAAGGGCGCGCGTGCAGCGGTGTGGGTGGGCATCGAAAACTACCAGGCGATGGCCGATGACCCGGTGTTCTGGCAGGCGGTGCGCAACAACCTCTGGTTTGCGGCCGCCACGATTCCTGCCTCCATCGGCCTGGCGCTCTTGATGGCGGTCTGGGTGAATGAGCGCATCGCAGGCCGCACTTTTGTGCGCATGGCGTATTTCACACCCACGGTGCTGCCGATGATTGCAGTGGCCAATATCTGGCTGTTCTTCTACACGCCGCAGTACGGCCTGCTGGAGCAGGTCACCGGCGCGCTGGGCCTGCCCTCGCACAACTGGCTGGGCAGCCCGTCGACCGCGCTGGGGGCTATCACCTTGGTGGCGGTGTGGAAGGAAGCGGGCTTTTTCATGATCTTCTACCTGGCGGCGCTGCAAACGCTCAACCCGAGCCTGAAGGAGGCCGCCGCCATTGAGGGCGCATCGCGCTGGTACTTTTTCCGCCGGGTGCAATGGCCGCTGCTGATGCCGACCACGGTGTTTGTGCTGGTCAATGCGGTGATCAATGCCTTCCGCCTGGTCGACCATGTGTTTATCCTGACGCGCGGCGGCCCGGACAATGCCACCACCTTGCTGCTCTACCACCTCTATGAGGTGGGCTTCAAGTTCTGGGATACGGCCTATGCAGCGGCCATCACCGTGGTGCTGGTGGTGGTGCTGTCCAGCGTGGCGCTGTTCCAGTTCTTTGTGCTGGACAAGAAGGTGCACTACCAATGAGCCGCAGCCAAGCCCCTGCCGTCATCTACCGCCACACCTGGCTGGACACCTTTGCCGCCTGGCTGCTGGCGCTGCTGTGGATCTTGCCGCTGGCCTATGCGTTCTGGACCGCCTTCCACCCCAGCGACTACGCGATCCGTTTTGACCTCGGCGCCCCCTGGACCTTGCAGAACTTCCGCAAGGCCTGGGATGCGGCGCCGTTTGCGCGCTATTTTCTGAACACCAGCTTGCTGGTGGCCCTGATCCTGGCGGCGCAGCTCGTGCTGTCCACCTTGGCGGCCTTTGCCTTTGCACGCTACCAGTTCCGGGGCAAGAACATCGCCTTTGCGCTGGTGCTGGTACAGCTGATGATCATGCCCGACATCCTGCTGGTGGAGAACTACCAGACCATGGCCCGGCTGGGCCTGGTCGATACCTTGTTTGCGATTGGCCTGCCGTACTTTGCCTCGGCCTTTGCGATCTTTTTGCTGCGCCAGACCTTTATGGGCATCCCCAAGGAGCTGGACGAGGCCGCGCGTGTCGAAGGGGCCAGCACCTTGCAGATTCTCTGGCGCGTCTATGTGCCGCTGGCCCGGCCGGTCTACACCGCCTTTGCGCTGGTGTCGGTGAGCTTTCACTGGAACAACTTTCTCTGGCCGCTGATCATCACCAACAGCGTGGAATCGCGCCCGCTCACCGTCGGGCTGCAGGTGTTCTCCAGCGTGGAGCAGGGCGTGGACTGGTCCACCATCACCGCCGCCACCTTGATGACCTCGGCGCCGCTGCTCGTCGGCTTTATCCTGTTCCAGCGCCAGTTTGTGCAGAGCTTTATGCGGGCAGGGATCAAGTAAAAACGCTAGAGTGGCGCTTTTTGGGGAGGTGTGTCTATGGCTGCAACGGGCTTGGCTGGCGTGGTTCTGTATGGCAAGGATATCGAGCGCTTGGCGCAGTTCTACACGCAGGTGCTGGGCCTGCGCGAGCAGCACCGCGAATCGGGCTGGGTGGTGCTGGCAGCAGCGGCCTGGCAGCTGGAGTTGCATGCGATCCCAGCCCATATCGCCGCGCGCATGACCATCACCGCGCCGCCACAGCGGCGCGAGAATGTGGCGCTGAAGTTCTTTGCGGCTGTCCCTTCACTGGCCGATGCGGGCGCTGTGGCAGAAAGCCTGGGCGGTGCGCTGCTCCAGGACGCCTGGGCCGGGCCGGGCTTTCGCGCTTGCAATGCGATGGACTGCGAGGGCAATGTGTTCCAGCTGCGCGAGTTGACGTCCGCTGCTGCCCAGTAACGGGTCACACCGTCCCCGCGGCCTGCTGAGCCGCAGTTCCCGCTCAAGCCGGTTGCTGCTGCGTGGTGCAGTGGATGCCGCCGCCGCCCGCCGCGATGGCATCGATATTGAGCTGCACAATCTCGCGCCCCGGGAACTGTTCGCGCAAGAGGGCGCGGCTGTTGCGGTCAGCGCGGCTATCGCCAAACTCCGGGCTGATCACTGCGCCGTTGCAGACGTAAAAATTGATATAGCCTGCCGCAAAATCCTTGTTCTCGTACTGCGGCCGGACCTCGTCAGGCCCCGGCATGCGCAGCACCTGCAAGGGGCGGCCCTGCGCGTCCGTCGCCTTGCGCAAGATGGCCAGGTGGCGCTGGGTGACCGCATATTCTGGCGAGGACCTGTCATTGTCCACACCGGCAACCACGACCCCGGGCGCGCAGAAGCGGGCATAAAAGTCGGTGTGGCCATCGGTGATGTCGTGGCCGGCAATGCCGGGCAGCCAGATGACCTTGTCGATCCCCAGCACCCGCTGCAATTCCTGCTCGCACTGCGCCTTGCTGAGGCCGGGATTGCGGTTGGCGTTGAGCACGCAGCTCTCGGTGATGATGGCAGTGCCCTGGCCATCCACTTCGATGCCGCCGCCTTCCAGGACCAGGCTGCTTTTCAGCAAGGGAACCCCTGCCGTACCGGCCACAAAGGCCGCGACCTGGGCATCGTTGCGGTGGGATTGCTTGCGCCCCCAGCCATTGAAATTGAAACCGACCCCGGCAAGCCCGCCGCCTGCCTTCTTCACAAATACCGGGCCGGTGTCCCGCATCCACAGGTCATCGATGTCTTGCACCAGCAGTTTGACCTTGCTGCCGCACAGGCGCGCGGCCAGGTCGTAGTCCTGGGCGTTGACCAGCATCTGCACCGGCTCCATCTGGGCAATGGTCTGGGCAATCAGCGCCAGGTTGGCCTGTGCGCCCGCCTTCAGCCGGCGGCCCCAGATCGCGTCACTGGCACCAAAGGCCATCCAGGTGGCAGCATGGCGCTCGCCTTCATCGGGCATGCGCCCTTGGCTGTCTGCAGCGGGCGCTGACTGCGCTGGCATGCCCACCGCGCCTCCGGCGACCAAGGTGGTGCCGGCCGAGAGAAATTGTCGTCGTTGCATGGTGTTGGCTCCCATGGGGTCGTTCGCGCCATCGCGCATCACATCTTGACCTGTCTTCATCACTTTTCCAATGGCTCCTGTTCGGAGCCGTTGCGTTGCCGAATATTCGGACGAGGTCGCATTGTGTATCGCGGTAGGTATGAGATCAAATGATAAGATTTGCGCTTATTCATTAATATATCTCATATGTCAGAGCCACGTCTCCCGTCCTTGAAGCTGTTGATGGGGTTTGAGGCCGCCGCCCGGCATGGCAGCTTTTCACGCGCAGCCGATGAGCTGCATGTGACCCAGTCTGCGATCAGCCACCAGGTGCAGCAGCTCGAAGCGCAGCTGATGCAGCCGCTGTTTCGGCGTGCAGGGCGCGGTGTGGAGTTGACCATCGCAGGCGAGGTGCTGCTGCGCAGTGTTCAGCGCTCGCTCACTGTGCTGCGCAGCGGCGTGGATCGCATTGGCACCTACCTCGATCCGAGCCTGGTGTCCCTGGTCTGCCCCGCGCCGCTGTTGCGCGGCTGGCTGCAGCCCCGGCTGCCCGAGCTGCATGCGCTGCTGCCCGGGCTGAGCCTGGTGCTGTCGGCCGACGAGAGCGCCCGCTTTGTCGATGAGATCGATGTGGACATTGCCATCAGCCGCAGGCCGCTGTTGCAGCCGGGCTTGCAGGATCAGCCCCTGCTGCAGGACGAGTGGCTGCTGGTGGCCGATGCGGGTATCGCCCAGAAGCTGGGCTGCATCCCTCACGAGCAGCACCACCTGCATGCCGATCTGGTGTGCCTGGAAGAAAGCCTTAGCTCCGAGGCCACGGCGCCGCTTTTTCTGGGGCCCCTGGCGCAGTTTCGCAAGCGCGCCATGTATGACGATGCGCGGCTGGTGCTCGATGCCGTGTTGGCAGCGCAAGGCATCGCTTGCCTGCCCAGCCTGTTGCTGGAGGGCAGCCTGGCAAATGGGCGGCTGCAGATGCTGCCAGGCTACCCGCGTGTGCCGGGCAGCACCTGGTGGCTGTCGGGCGTGGCTGGGCCTGCCCGCTCGGACATGGTTGCGCAGGTCTTCCAATGGCTGGGCGCGCAAGGCCAGCCACGGTGACCGGGGACAGGGCGCTGCCTGCAGCTTGCTGCGCCGGCATCGCGCGGCATTTACCCTGCAATGCGCAGGGCCTGAAAATTATGTATGATGAGTGTCATGCGAAATGATACTTCCAACACCCGGGCTGCGGCCAAGCAAGCGACGCATGATCGCATTGTGTCCGTTGCCGCGCGCGCTATCCGCCGCAGCGGCTATGGCGGCACGGGGGTGGCCGACATCATGAAAGAGGCGGGCCTGACGCATGGGGCCTTCTACGCGCATTTCGCCTCGCGCGAGGCGATGCTGGCAGAAGCTGCCGGTCTGGCGTGTGCCGAGTCTGCTGCCGTGGTGGCCGAGGTTGCGGCCCAGGCGCCCCCTGACCAGGCCTGGGACGCCCTGCTGCGCGCTTACCTCTCGAAAGCCCATGTGCAGCATGCCGAGCAAGGCTGCCCGCTGGTGGCCTTGGGCTCGGAGACCGCACGCCAGGCACCGGAAGTGCGCCGCCTGACCACCCAGCACATCAAGGGCATGGTGGACCTCATCGCCCGCCAATCGCCCGATTGGGGACAGGCGCAAGCGCATGAGCGTGCGATGGTGGCCTTGTCCACGATGGTGGGCAGCCTGTTGCTGGCCCGTGCGGTGGACGACCCGGCGCTGTCGGACAGCTTGCGCGAAGCGGCGCTCCAGCATCTGCTGCCCGCCGATCGGGCAGCAGATCTTACGCCCGGCAGCAGCGCCTAGCAGCGCGCTGCTTTTTTTTGATTTTTAATATGATGAGCATCATGCGAAATGCAGCCGTGCAAGCGTTGGTGCCAAATCGCCCTGGCAAAAAGAGCTGGCCGCTGCGCGCAGTTGCGCGAGTCCGCAGCGCTGATCGGGGCGGGTGCTCCGCCCGGTGGCAGATCTTGTTTTCGCCTTTGAATGCACCCCTGACGCACTGGCCTCTGCTGTGGCCGGTGATGCCAGGGGAAAAGTCCCCATCCAGCGCCCGTGCGCGCTTCTTCAACCTCGTTCAATCTGGAGATTTCCATGAAAATTGCTAACGCTGTCGTTCTTGTTTCAGGTGCCAACCGTGGCATTGGCCAGGCCTTTGTGCGCGAGTTGCTTGCCCGCGGTGCCCGCAAGGTCTACGCGGGTTCCCGGGATCCCGCCAATATCAGCCCGCAAGCGGGGGTGCATCCGCTGCGGCTGGATGTCAATAAGCCCGAGGACGTGGCGGCAGCTGTGGCGCAGGCGCCCGATGTGACCCTGGTGATCAACAACGCCGGCATCGCGCAGACGGGTGGTTTTCTTGCCGAGGACAGCGAAGCGGTGGCTCGCCGCATGTTCGAGACCAATTTCTTCGCGGTGTTGCGCATGAGCAAGGCCTTTGCACCAGTGCTGGCGGCCAATGGTGGTGGTGGCTTGCTCAATGTGCTGTCGATTGCCTCCTGGGTGAACGGCAGCGATCTGGCCGCCTATTCGGCGAGCAAGTCCGCCGCCTGGTCGCTCACCAACTCGCTGCGCTACGAGCTGGCTGCCCAGAAAACGCAGGTGCTGGGCCTGCATATGGCCTTTGTCGATACCGACCTGACTCGGGGGCTGGATGCCCCCAAGTCCAGCCCGGCCGATATCGTCCGCCGCACGCTCGATGCGCTGGAAGCTGGGCTGGACGAGGTGCTGGCCGATGACCTGACGCAGCAAGTCAAGCGCGGGCTGGCGGCAGACCGGCCGAGCTACCTGCCGCAGCGCGCTTGAGGCTGGGTGCTTGGCCGTGCGTATCAGCCGTGCAGCACCAGCGCAAAGCCTTCCGCCGCTGATGGCGCGACAAAGTGCTGGCTGATCAGCTCAAACTGCGCATCGCTGGTTTCAAACGGATGCTCGCCCGACGCATTGCGCGCCCGCAGGCGGCGCTTGCATTCCTCGTCGGGCAGCTGCAGCCAGTGCAGCGCATGCGGGGCCCCGGCTGCCTCAAAAATGCGGCGCGCCCAGGTGCGGGTGGCGGGGGTGTTCGATGGGAAATCCAGCACCACCGACGTGCCGGCCTGGAGCAGCGACACAATATGGGACTGCATCGCGCCGCGCAGCCTGGCGGACAGCCGGACATAGTCCTGGACCGAGACCAGCGCATCCGGGTAGAGCTGGGCAAGCCAGGCGTCTTCGCTGACCAGCACCGTGCGGGGCTGTGCGGCGAGCTGCCGGGCCAGGCTGGACTTGCCGGAGGCGATCTTGCCGCAGAGCAGGTGCAGGGTGCCGGTATCGGTGTCTCTATCGGCGAATGTGTCAGGCGCTTGGCTGGTGTTCATTCCATCTCCTTGGAGGAAACCCCAGAGACGGAAAACCCACCTCCAGGGTGGGTTGCATGCTTGCGTGGCCGCGCGCTATCCCACCGTCGGTATGACGATGCGAATAATTCGGGGGCTGGTGCACAGGGCCATCAGCGCAATGTAGCAGACGCCAGGCCAGCGTGCAGCGCTGCGCGCCCTCAAGAGCGCCGCTTGGTCAGGCGGATATCGCCGTCGCCCACATCGCGCTCATCGCCCCAGCCCAGGTGGCGGTAGAGGCGCGCTGCGCGGCTGGTTGTGGCCGTCTCCAGCCAGGCCGCCTCATGCTGCGCCAACAAGGCCTGCTCGCAGGTCCGGCACAGGGCCGTGCCCAGGCCCCGGCCTTCGCGGTCGCTGCGCACAAACAGTGCAAACAGGCAGGCGCTGTCCAGGTCCACCATCGCGAAGCCGGCGACCTCGCCATCGATGGTGGCGACCCAGGCGCAAGAGGCGCTGCGAATAGCCTCGGCAATGGACTCGGGCGTGACGCTGGCGGCGGCCAGCTCGTCAAGGGTCATGCGGTTTTCCGTGACTGCCAGGCGCACCTGGAACATGGCCGCTACATCGCCCACGGTGGCGGGGCGGATCTGAAAGGAATCTGCTTGGTGGTTGGGCATCGCCCGACTATAGAGGCGCCGGGTCTGGCTTGGGGCGCTGACACGAAAAATGCCGGACCCCTGCTGCACAATGGCAGGCGATGGCGCCAGCGGGCGCGGCTATCCACAGAGTTTTCCACATGCAAATACTGAGCTGGAATGTGCAATGGTGCTGCGGCCTCGATGGCCTGGCCGATCCGGCGCGCATGGTGCGCCATGCGCTGGCGATGGGCGAGGGTGCAGGCGCGGGCACGGGCGGCATCGATGTGCTGTGCCTGCAGGAGGTGGCCGTGGGCCACGGCGCGCTGGCGGGCGCG
>NZ_KE148658.1:332-610 GCF_000410635.1 Comamonas sp. B-9 | reverse complement strand
CGTCTTTGCCTGGGCAGCAGCGCGCGGCGTGGCCGGGGAGCCAGCGGCCAGCGCCGCACCTGCGGCTGCCACCACGGCTGCACCAACGCCCGAGCGCCAAAACTGCTTGCAAAAAGGCATAGCCTGTGATTCCTTCAACTGACTTCTGTGCGGACCAGCGCCGATCATAGCCTGTGCAGCGCGGAGCGATCAGCCGCCCGTGGTCTCGCGCAGGATGCGCCAATGGCCTTTTTCCAGGCGCATCACCAAGGTCTTGCGGGTGGTGGTCTTGAGCGCGC
>NZ_KE148658.1:0-201 GCF_000410635.1 Comamonas sp. B-9 | reverse complement strand
CCAGGCGCTGAGGCTGCCGCCACCGGCTGGGCTGAAATGGTCGCTATAGGCGGCCAGGTAGCCGGGCATGTCCTTCTTCTCCCAGGCCGTGGCCCAGCTGTTGACGGCGCGCTCCACATCGAGCTTGGCGGTATCGCGCGCCGGCTTGGGCTTGGTCTCGGCCACAGGTGCCGCTGGTTTGGCGGCTGGGGCGGCTGGGGC